>DHQK01000211.1:27995-71354 GCA_002411085.1 Marinilabilia sp. UBA5340
TATACAACCTTAGGGGGAGGAATTGCGCGCAAGCTGGATTCTCAAACTATTCCAAAATCCCCGAAGATTGAACCATTTCATTACGCTCAAAGAGATCGGGAATGGATAATAAATCTGATAAGTGGATTGAAGGAACCTGAGGAAAGTGAAGAAAAAGCTTCGGTTTTTGGAGTTTCTGCTCAATATCAGAGTCAGTTTGCAAGAATCAATGGCTGGTCGGCCGGCTTGATGGCCGAGTTGGACTACAGTCGTTCCGATGCATCCTTTCCTGAAAATGGACGGGTAAGTGTTTTGGGCGGTCATCATTTTCTGCTTGGGCGGTTTGATTTTGGGCAAACAGCTGGCTTTTATTTGATCCGCGGGCATGAAACCCAGGCACCATGGTTTCAATATTATACACTCGATTTTGAGGTTACCTCAATGCTAGGTGTAGGTGTAGGATTGAAAGCCCATGGAAAAGTAGCGGAATATCTGGGTGTTCGGATAAATGCAACGTACTAATAAACCTGTTTAGCTATATCATACACGCATTTAGTTGCCATCATGGAATAAAAATGAATCAGATTGAAGCCATTAGATAAAAGTTCTTTGGATTGCTGGACAGCCCATGCAGTACCCACTTTTGCAACCTCCTCGTTAGAATTGCACTTTTTGAGTTCCATCATAAGGGCTTTCGGAAATACTGTTTTGAAAATGTCTGGTAATACTTTGATCTGGCTCAAATAATTGATAGGCTTCAGGCCCGGAACAATGGGGACAGTGATTCCTGCTTCCCTGCATTTTTTGACAAAATCGAAAAAACGGGAATTGTCAAAAAACATCTGCGTGATTATATATTCGGCACCGGCATCAACCTTTGCTTTAAGGTGTGCAATATCCTCATCCAGACTTGGGGCTTCTTCGTGTTTTTCAGGATAGCCTGCCACTCCATAACTAAAAGGTGTTTCAAAAGGCTCCATTGAAGTTCCGTCCAGAAAGCGTCCCTGGTTTAGGTTGTTGACTTGATGGATGAGATCAATTGCATATTGATTACCGTCGTCTTCCGGTTTGAAAAAGTTGTGGCGTTCAGAGTTATCGCCGCGCAATAATAATAAATCATGAATTCCCAGAAAGTTGAGATCAATCAGGGCGTATTCTGTTTCGCTGCGGGTAAAGCCACTACAGATCATGTGGGGTACAACCGGAATCCTGTATTTGTGTTGAATGGATGCCGCAACAGCAACAGTCCCAGGTCTTTTTCTGTATACATGAGGAACTTTGATGCCCTGTTCGTTGGGTTTGTAAACCACCTCGTCTCTATGCGAGGTGATATTGATATAGAGTGGGTTGAATTCCCGAAGCTTGTCAATCGTATTGAAAACTTTGCTGATGCTGTTCCCCTTCAAGGGAGGCAGCAATTCGAATGAGAAAGCGGGATGATCACTGTTTCTGATCAGATCGGCAACTGTAGGCATTGTTCTTAAGTTTTAGGGATGCAAAATTAAAATTATTATCCCGAATAGCTAAATTACTTACAATTTGAATGCTGTTTTAGGTGAAATCAATCAATCTTTTTATTTTTCCCGGCTGAGCCCAGTTCATGGTTCCTTCCATCTGGTAAGAGAGCAGAATTTCTTCAATTGCTGGATTTTGTAGTTGCTTGAGGATTTTGGCGGCTTCCTGTTTTGAGTTACAGGGAATAAAAGCCTGCAAAGCTTGATTGGCCTGCCAATAACCTTCAAATATTTTTGGGGCAAAGGTTTTTCGTCCGTATGCTTCCCAAACAATTTTGTAGGGTGCAAAATTGTAGGGGCCTACTCCCAGCATGGCCCACCATCGGCCTTTCTTTAGCCAACTGCGGATCAGGGTTCCTTTGCGTCCTTTCAGTTCTTGTTCCCATTTATTCAGGTATGTTTTTAGTTCCGGAAACTGACTGAGCTCCCCCTCAGATATCGGTCGACCATCCCGGTTGTAAGGAATCAGTACCCATACTTCCGGGTTTGTTTGATTCCGGAAGTTTTTGGCTGTTAGCAGTGGGTGAATGAATTGCGAAGGAAGTTTAGTGTTGTTGTCGAGCAGGCAGGTTTCCGTATCTAGTTGGCGATGCTCTTTAAAGAAAAAGATTTTGTTCGCTCCGCAGGTGTTAAGTCCTTGTCGTGGAGTGTTGTGCTTTTTTAGTTGTATATTTCTAAATTCGTTTAGCTTATTTTTTTTGTTTTCTGGAAAAACACTCACAGGCGCCGTAATATTTCTTAATGGGGCTCCCTTATATTTTACCCATTGATCGTTTTCCCGGATATGCCATGGGATTGGGAATTTTGCTTCGATATTTCTTTTAAAGTGGGTCAGGCCGTACCGGGTGGCGATGTTTTCGAAAACCGTGACATTGCTAAAGTCGAATACTTCTACCGGGGCAAAGTTGGTAGTGTTGGTGGTATAGTTTCGAAATGATTCGTGTGCTCCATCGTTGAGCAACAAAGACATTGGCATAAAGAAAAAGGCCTCTCCTTTTTGCTTCAGAAAATTCTGAATACTGGCTTTTATGATTAGGGCTGCAATATCGATCCTTGATCGTCCTAATAATAGGTCTTTCTTGTTTCCGGTTAGTTTAAACTCCTCAAAAGCAGGTTTGATTTTTTCCTTGTAAGCGGGTGGCAGGTCGTTGAAGTTTTGCCAGGGTGGATTGCCCAGCAGAATATCATGCTTTCGTGGATTAAGTTCCAGTATGTCCCGATTGGTGAAGTTCGGCGACATGTCAATGTTAAAACGGGAGTGGAAATGTTGTAACGCCTGTTTGTAGTAAGAGTAGTTCATTTCATTGCCAAACAGGTTTAGTATTGGCATTTCCTTTAGTTTGACACCCTGATCTAAACCATGTATGATAAGTGCTGAAAGCAAATCACCTTGTCCCATGGTAGGATCAAAAATGGTGGCTCCATCCATCCATTTGTGGAAAATGTTGAATTTTTCTACGGCAAACCGGCCCCAAAGAATTGGGGTAAAAATATCCCCGATTTTGAGGTCGGTGTTTTTGCCGGATTGGATATCAGTATTCATTTTTGTGTGGAAACTATTTGTTTCCAGGTTATTTGTCTGCCAGGTTGGTTGGAATCCACTTCTCAAATTCTTCCGGTTGCATCCCTTTTCGCGCTGCAGTATCGGCTACCTGGTCGGGTTTGATTTTTCCCACACCAAAGTAAATGGCATCCGGATGTGCCAGGTAGAGTCCGCTAACGGATGCATTGGGATACATGCTGAAATGTTCGGTGAGTGTAATCCCTGCGTTTTTTTCCACATTCATCAGGTCAAACAACAATCGCTTCTCGCTGTGATCGGGACATGCCGGATATCCTAATGCCGGGCGAATCCCCCGATAGCGCTCACGAACCAGGTCATCGTAGTTGAATTTTTCATCTGGATTATAGCCCCAGTATTCTCTGCGAACTCTAAAATGCATTAGTTCTGCAAAAGCTTCTGCCAAACGGTCGGCCAGAGATTTCAATAAAATAGCATTGTAATCATCGTGATTTACTTCAAATTCGGTGATCCATTTTTCGATGCCTTCTCCGGCACTTACTGCAAAGCCGCCAAGGTAATCATTGATGCCAGAATCCTTGGGTGCCACAAAATCGGCGAGGGAGAAGTAAACCTCTTTACCTTGCTTTTTTTGTTGTTCACGAAGGAAATGGAAGGTCGTTTTTAGTTCAGAACGATCTTCATTGGCATATACCTCCACGTCGTCGCCAACACTGTTGGCAGGGAAGATACCAATCACCCCGTTGGCTTTAATCATCTTTTTATTTTGAATGCGCTCAAGCATATTTTGGGCATCCTTCCAAAGCTTCAGTGCTTCTGTTGCCTTTTCCTTTGCACTTTCCGAATTGAAGTTTTCGAGCCATTTGGCTTCGGATTCTTTATCGGTAATATGTTCTATTCCTCTGTAATTCCCTGTCAGACGCCAGGCATGAAAGAAGAAAGTCCAGTCAATGAAAGGGATGATTTCCTCAATAGGGTAATCGGTAAATGTTTCTATTCCCAAAAAGTTGGGCTTGCTGACCGGGGCTTTTGCCCAATTGGTTCTCCATTTTTTTTCTCTTGCTTCTGAAATGCTCAGGTATTCCCGAGGTTTCTTATTCTGATTGGTTTCTCTTAGTTTTTGGTATTCCTCACCGATCTGATTGATATATCGTTCATGATCTTTAACTGATAAAAGTGAACCAACAACCTGAGCACTCATGGAGGCATCCTTTACGTAAACTACCGGCCCCGAATAGTGTGGGTCTATTTTAACAGCCGTATGCACTTTGGAAGTGGTGGCCCCACCGATCATCAGGGGCTGTTTCATTCCCCGTTGTTCCATTTCTCTGGCAACATTGCTCATTTCTTCAAGAGAGGGCGTGATCAATCCGCTGAGGCCAATGATATCCGCTTCTTGCCTGACAGCCTCACTTAATATTTTTTCGGCTGGTACCATCACGCCAAGATCTACAACATCGTAATTATTGCAGGCTAGGATGACACCCACGATGTTTTTGCCAATGTCGTGTACATCTCCCTTAACAGTGGCCATCAGTATTTTGCCCTTCTTGGTGTTGGCGTTTCCGGCTGCTTTTTTTTCTTCTTCAATGAAAGGTTCGAGCCAGGCGACGGCTTTTTTCATAACACGTGCCGTCTTAACCACCTGGGGCAGGAACATTTTTCCGGAGCCGAAAAGTTCTCCTACAATGTTCATTCCATCCATTAGAGGTTGCTCGATGATGTCGAGGGCGAAATCGTACTTGGTGCGTGCTTCAATCAGATCTTCTTCCAGAAAATCCGGAATACCCTTAATGAGGCAGTGGTGTAACCGCTCTTCCAAAGGCTTATCGCGCCAGCTGTCCTTTTTTACGGCCGTGCCGGAATTTTTCTGTTCTTTAATTTCCTCAGCCTTTTCAATTAGACGCTCTGTTGCATCCTCCCGCCGGTTAAGAACCACATCTTCTACCAATTCAAGTAAATCTGCCGGAATCTCATCGTAGATCTGCAGCATACCGGGATTGACAATCCCCATGTCCATACCTGCCTGAATGGCATGGTAAAGAAACGCAGCATGCATTGCTTCGCGTACCTGGTTGTTGCCTCGAAATGAGAATGAAAGGTTGCTGACTCCACCGCTCACTTTTGCATGAGGAAGGTTGGCTTTGATCCATTTGGTGGCATTTATGAAGTCTACAGCGTAATTGTTGTGCTCTTCGATTCCTGTTCCGATGGCCAGAATGTTTGGATCAAAAATAATATCCTGAGGCGGAAATTTTATTTTGTCTGTCAGTAGTTTGTATGCTCTTTGGCATATTTCTATGCGGCGTTCGAATGTGTCGGCCTGCCCTTTCTCGTCAAAGGCCATTACAACAACCGCAGCTCCATAATTTTTGATGGCTGTTGCCTGTTTCAGAAAAGCTTCTTCTCCTTCTTTGAGGCTGATGGAGTTAACGATAGACTTTCCCTGAAGGCACTTTAGTCCGGCTTCCAGAACTTCCCATTTCGAGGAGTCGACCATTACCGGTAGTGATGCAATGTCGGGCTCGGCAGCCATCAGGTTAAGGAAAGTAACCATCTCTTTTTTTGCATCAAGCATGGCGTCATCCATATTGACATCAATAACCTGAGCACCACCTTCCACCTGGTTTTGTGCTACAGATAAGGCTTCTTCATATTTTTCCTCACGGATGAGACGTGCAAATTTTTTCGAGCCTGCCACGTTGGTTCTTTCACCAATGTTGACAAAATTGGTGGTCTGATCCATTATTAAGGCATCCAGACCGCTTAGGCGTGTTTTTGTTTCTACCGGGGTGGGTGTATGTGGCTTCGCCTCACGAATATATTCACTGAATGCCTTGATGTGTTCCGGCGTGGTTCCGCAGCATCCTCCAACGATATTTACGAGTCCCTGATTCAGGTATTGGAAGATCTTTGGGGCCATCTCTTTGGGCGTTTCATCATATTCTCCAAACTGATTGGGGAGCCCTGCATTGGGATAGGCGCTGATGAAATGTGAAGTTTTTTCACCCAGTGTTTTGACATACGAGCGCAGATCTTCTGCACCAAAAGAACAGTTGAGTCCCAGCGAAAACAGGGGAAAATGGGAGATGGAAATCAGGAAGGCTTCAAGTGTTTGTCCGGATAAAGTGCGTCCGCTGGCATCGGCCACAGTGACGGATACCATGACCGGAAAGTCTTGTAACCTTCTTTTCTCTAGAACTTCCCTAATTCCGTGCAATGCGGCTTTGGCATTCAAGGTGTCAAAGATGGTTTCCAGCAACAAGATGTCAGCTCCTCCGTCCAGGAGTCCCTCCACTTGTTCGGCATAAACGGCAGCCAAATCATCGAATGATACTGCCCGGTATCCGGGGTTGTTAACATCAGGACTAAGCGAAGCAGTTTTATTGGTTGGGCCCATGGATCCTGCAACAAAACGGGGCTTTTCTGCAGTTGAGTGTTTTTTAGCTGCTTCAGCTGCCAGTTGGGCTGCTTGTTTGTTTAGATCGTAAACGCGGTTTTCGAGGGCATAATCGGCCTGCGAAATGCGATTGGAATTGAATGTATTGGTTTCAATAATGTCGGCACCCGCCTCCAAATATTTTTCATGGATTGTGGAAATAATGTCGGGCCTGGTTAGAGAAAGGAGGTCATTATTCCCTCTTTGAGGGTGAGTGTGGTTTTGGAATTCTGTTCCTCTGAAATCCTCTTCCGTTAATTTGTATTGCTGAATAAGGCTTCCCATAGCCCCATCGAGTAGTAAAACCCGCTGCTGTACCAGTTCTCTCAATAATGCTGTTTTACTCATAGTATACTCAGATGCGAACAGCAACATTCAGGGCTCTTTGGAGAAAGAGACCTGAATGTTGCTGGATGTAGTTAATGATTTGTTTTGCCATAAATCAATCAAACGATAAATCGTAGTTGATTGAACTGCAAAGTTAAGGAAATAGTTGGTAATCGCACAGAATTGTGTCAATATGACATTTTCCTGTAGAGAGGAAGCCAATAAAATGGAGATGATAGTGAAATGGATGTGTTAGTCTCTTCCTCTGAGTTTGTTCAGCTCGTTTAGATGTTGGCGGGCCATGTTTTTTTCTTTTTCCAGTGCCCGTTTTCTGTGAGCATCGTATTCTTTTTCCAGATCGCTGTATTTTTCTCTCATTTCAGCGGTTACATGATGGCTGCGTTTGAAAAGAAGAAAAAGAAAAGCGGCACCAGCAGCAAGTACTAACACCAGTCCCCACATGATGGAGTTGTATCGGCTTTTGGGTAGTTCGGCTCCAAGAAACGGAAGACTGTTTTTTTGATTGATGGCAGTGTCTAAGTTTTTTCGGGTTTCTTCGAGTTGCTTATTTAATGAAGCGATTTCTTGGTTGAGCGTGTCTATGTTTGCGATTTTTTGGTCTATTGTGGTTTGTTGAGAGGCCAGTGAATCCAGAACATTTGCTTTTAGTTTGTATAGCCAGGCGGTCCTTACTACTCTGAATTCCTGGTATTTGCTTGATTTTTCGATGGCGTAGTCAAACTGACCGGCAACCGGCCCCTGGTCAAGAGTGGCATCAGTATTTTCCTCCTGTGAGAAAACAGAAGTGGTTGAAATCAGCAGAACAAAAAGAATGAGTGCAAAATTTGTATTCGTCATGGCCTTGTTGAATTGTTTTATTTGTGGTTTGTCTTTGTTTTCATTGTATTATTTTAACGGCATGCGACCATTAAAATTGTCTGAAATAGTGATTTGATTGTTGAATTCCGGATAAACTCTATTTGATTCAGGTTGACGGAATCAAAGTTACAAAAAAACCGCCCCTTGATGAAGAGACGGTTTAAATAATGTACAAAAAAGGTGGCCTTAGTCCAGAGATCCGATCATTTTGGAGGGATCTACCCATTTGTCAAATTCTTCTGCAGTAAGGTAGCCCAATTCAAGCGCAGCTTCTTTGAGAGTAGTTCCCTCTTTGTGCGCTTTTTTGGCGATTTCAGCAGATTTGTAATATCCAATGTGTGTATTTAATGCGGTTACGAGCATCAGTGAATTGTCAAGATGCATCTTAATGCGTTCGTGGTTCGGTTGGATACCTGCAGCACAATTGTCGTTGAAAGCCACACAAGCATCACCAATTAGCTCCGCACTCTGAAGGAAATTGAATATTATTACAGGTTTAAACACGTTTAGCTCAAAGTGACCATTGGAGCCTCCAACAGAAACAGTAACATCGTTTCCCATTACCTGGGCACAAACCATCGTCATGGCCTCAGCCTGTGTGGGATTCACTTTCCCTGGCATAATGGAAGATCCTGGTTCGTTTTCCGGTATCAGAATTTCTCCAATGCCTGAGCGAGGACCGGATGCCAGCAAACGGATGTCATTGGCAATTTTCATGAGACTTACGGCAATTTGTTTCAATGCTCCATGGCTTTCCACAATGGCATCGTGCGCTGCCAGTGATTCAAATTTATTGGCAG
Organism: Marinilabilia sp. UBA5340; assembly: GCA_002411085.1. Classification (GTDB taxonomy): domain Bacteria; phylum Bacteroidota; class Bacteroidia; order Bacteroidales; family Marinilabiliaceae; genus Marinilabilia. Next base: position 36,456 of record DHQK01000211.1, read on the forward strand.
CTGTTTTAAAGGGCATTCCGGTGAATTGTGCAATGTATTTGGCTACAGTTACGTCATAGCCTTTGGGGGTATTCAATCCGGTTCCAACAGCCGTTCCTCCAAGCGCAAGTTCCGACAAGTGCTCCAGTGTTGACTTCAGGGCTTTCAGTCCGTGGGAGAGTTGAGCAGCATAACCGCTGAATTCCTGCCCCAATGTGAGCGGTGTAGCATCCATCAGGTGGGTGCGTCCTATTTTTACCACTTCCTTCATCTCTTCAGATTTCTGCTGAAGGGTGTCGCGCAACTTCTCGACACCTGGGATGGTTTTTTCCATCAGGATTTTGTATGCAGCGATGTGCATTGCTGTGGGAAATGTGTCATTGGATGACTGTGACTTGTTCACGTCATCATTGGGGTGTATTGGTCTTTCCCCTTCCCCCAGTTTTCCTCCATTGATTACGTGGGCTCGATTGGCAACGACTTCGTTGCAATTCATGTTCGACTGGGTGCCGCTACCTGTTTGCCATACAACCAGGGGAAATTGATCATCGAGTTTTCCTGTTATTATTTCATCACAGGCTTTGGCAATCAGATCTCTTTTCTCTGCGGGTAAAACACCATGCTCTTCGTTGGCATAAGCAGCTGCTTTTTTCAGATATCCAAAAGCATGAACAATTTCGAGTGGCATAGAGCCTGAGGGCCCTATGGGAAAGTTCATTACAGAGCGCTGTGTCTGGGCGGCCCAGTATTTGTCTGCTGGCACTTTTACCTCACCCATCGTGTCTTTCTCTATCCGGTATTCCATTTTTCTATGGTTTTTTAATAGTATTATTGGAAATAATTGTTTTGAAACAGTTAATTTTTATCCTTTGAGAGTATTGGGGGATATGTTCCTTGTTTTAGTCCTTCTTAAATACATCGTCAGCCCCAAACTCCATGAGGTAAGCTTTGATGAAACCATCTATTTCGCCATCTAAAACCGCCTGGACATTGCTTGTCTCATGATTTGTGCGAACATCTTTTACCAGTTTGTATGGTTGGAGTATGTATGAACGTATTTGCGAACCCCACTCGATTTTTTTCTTCTGAGATTCGATTTTGTTTTGCTCCTCCAGTTTTTTTCTCAGCTCTATCTCATAAAGTTGCGATTTTAGCATGCGTAAAGCATTTTCTTTGTTGCCGCCTTGCGATCGGGATTCAGTGTTTTCAATTACAATTCCCGACGGAGCATGTCTCAGTCGCACACCGGTTTCTACTTTGTTCACGTTCTGACCGCCGGCACCACTGGAACGAAAGGTTTCCCAGGTTATGTCGGCCGGATTGATGTCTACTTCAATGCTTTCATCAATGAGCGGGATTACAAATACCGAAGTGAAGGAGGTCATGCGTTTATTGGCTGCGTTAAAAGGCGAGAGCCTGACCAGTCGGTGCACACCATTTTCACTTTTGAGGTAACCATAAGCAAAATCTCCTTCAAATTGCAGCGTGACGGATTTTATGCCTGCTTCATCTCCCTCCTGAAAGTTGGTTTCGGTGACTTTATATCCTTGTTTTTCTCCCCAGCGCACATACATTCTCATGAGCATTTCTGCCCAGTCCTGGCTTTCTGTTCCACCTGCGCCTGCATTTATTTTGAGGATAGCCCCCATGCGATCTTCTTCTTTCTGGAGCATATTGCGCAATTCCAGATCTTCGATCATTTCAACGGCCTGTTGATATTGAGCGTCAATATCAGCTTCTTCAGCTTCTCCTTCCTTCAAAAACTCCAGAAGAACACTGGTTTCTTCGATGGCATTTTTGATCTTTTCGTAGCCGTTTACCCAGCTTTTGAGCTCTTTAAGCTTTTTCATCTTGATCTCAGCAGCTTTTGGGTCGTTCCAGAAATCAGGTGCCTGAGTCCTTATCTCTTCTTCTCCTATTTCGATCTTTTTACGATCGATGTCAAAGATACCTCCTTAACGCAATCTCGCGTCCGGAAAGCTCTTTCATCATTTCTGATGTTACCATGGTTGTTAGTTTTTAAAATTATGGTCGCAAAGTTAACAAATAAATTAGGGTGTGGTTAAACTGGAGTCTTAATTAGAGAGGAAATTCTTTAATTAGAGTTGAGATTGGTAATCTTCATTGCTGTTGGGGATATTTCTTGTGATTAATGGTCACGATGCAGCAGCAATTTCTATTTTTAGGTTGACATGGCGGCTGTGGTCGTTGCTTTTGTTTCGTCGCAATTAAAAAATAAGAGGTTAGCAAAAAGAATAGTAAAGTGTCGATTGATAGGTGATGTGTAGTGCTGCGATTCGGCAATTCTTCAGCCTTTTTTATGCTATCCTTAGATCCTTATCCATTTGGTCAATTATTTGGTCACATGGGCATCTTGTTGAGTTTTTACTTGTGTACCAAACAGGGGGGCGTCATTTTTCACACAAAAAAACGCCCCAGGTATCTGCTTGTTAGATACTTGGGGCGAAGAAGGGTGAAAGACCGGATTCGAACCGGCGGCCTCCAGAGCCACAATCTGGCGCTCTAACCGACTGAGCTACAATCACCGTTTTAATGTGGGTGCAAAGGTAAAATTTTTTCCATTAGTTTTGCAAATGTTTTCCTAAAAAATGCGACCATATTTGCATTCCCCGTAATGTAGAATTATTAAAATTGTTGAAAATGAAGTTTTTCCCGGTAGAGCCGGAAATAGACCGGCAAATAGAATTGTTAATGCGGCAGATCCGGAAACTGAAAGATGGTGAAACTGCTGAATTAATTGAAAAATCCGGAGCCCGGTACCGGGTAAATTACGGAGTATCTATCGTTTATCTTCGACAGATGGCTGCAGATATGCCAAAGAGTGCAGGCTTGGCCCATCGGTTATGGGCCCGTCAAATCAGGGAAACCATGATTTTAGCAACCATGGTGGTTGCCTTTGAGGATTTGGGTAATGACGGTGTCCGGGAATGGGGCGAGATGCTGAATACTATTGAGCTCTCCGAACAATTGGGGCGTAACTTGCTTTCCGGTCTTGATGTACCCCAAGAATTGTTGGTTGATTGGCTGAAAAGCGGCCACTTTTATAGACAATATGCGGCTTTGATGGCCATTGGTTGGCGATTGCGGATGCACCAGGTGGCCGGCTTTCCGGGTATCCATGATCTGTTGACTTACCTGAAGCAGTTAGCTTGTGAACCTCGTTATTTGCGAGCCATAACATTTGCTTTGAAAATGGCAGGGAGACAGACTGCTCTACAACAAAAAATACTTGAGAATGCAAGGGAGTGGAAGGCAAGCGAGAATCCTTATGTCTCGGAAATAGGCATGGATGTTGTTTTTGAAGTGGAGACATTTCTATAATTGTAGTGTGTCATTTATCAGTTTTTTTATGGTTAGGGTGCCTTAATTTTGGGCATCTTGTCAACGGGTTTTGATGGGGAAATGATAATTATTTTATAGCTATGTTGTCGCACGAAGAACATTTTGAGAGGTTTAGGAAGAATATTGTTGGTTTTAATGCCACCATTGAAACACCTTATGGAGAAAAACCTTTGGTGTATGCCGATTGGGTTGCTTCCGGCCGTTTATATAAGCCGATTGAGGAACAGATTGTTCAGGTGATGGGACCGATGGTTGGAAATACGCATTCTGAATCCAGTGATACTGGAAGAGTGATGACCAATGTTTATCGCTTGTCACATAAAATAATTAAAGAACATGTGAATGCCCGTAAAGATGATATCATCATCACTGCCGGTTTTGGAATGACGTCAGTGGTGAATAAGCTTCAACGTATTTTGGGTATGAGAGTTCCAGAGCAGGCACAGCGTTATTGTAATTTGCCTGAACAGGAGCGTCCGGTGGTTTTTCTGACGCACATGGAGCATCATTCTAATCATACTTCCTGGCTGGAAACCAACGCGGATGTTGTGGTGCTGGAACCTGATGAGGAGATGCTGGTAAAACCCGAGTCGCTTGAAAGGGAGCTGGAAAAGTTCAAAGACCGGATTCTTAAAATTGGAAGTTTTACAGCTTGCTCAAATGTCACAGGCATCGAAACCCCTTACCATCACCTGGCGCGGATTATGCATCAGCATGGCGGTTTTTGTTTTATAGATTTTGCTGCATCGGCTCCTTATGTTCCTGTGAATATGCATCCTGAGAATTCGCTGGAAAGATTGGATGCCGTCTATTTTTCTCCTCATAAATTTTTAGGAGGTCCGGGAAGTAGCGGCGTTGTGGTTTTTAATTCAGCTTTATATCATAATAATGCCCCCGACAATTCGGGAGGTGGAACCGTAAACTGGACTAACCGATGGGGAAAGTACCAGTATATTGCAGATATTGAAGCTCGCGAGGATGGAGGGACTCCCGGATTTTTGCAATCTATCAGAGCTGCATTGAGTATCCGGCTCAAAGAACAGATGGGGTGTGATAAAATGAGGCAACGGGAAACCGAAATGATCCACAGAATATTCAGTGCTTTTCGTGAAATCCCCGGCTTGACAATTTTGGCGGACAGCCAGCAGGAGCGGTTAGGGGCCATTTCTTTTTATATTTCCAATGTGCATTTCAATCTGGTGGTCCGCCTGCTCAATGATCGTTTTGGAATTCAGGTGCGGGGAGGTTGTTCCTGTGCCGGTACTTACGGACATTATTTGCTTCATGTGGATTATTATACCTCCAGCAATATAACGCGCAAAATTGATATGGGGGATCTGTCTGAGAAGCCGGGTTGGGTAAGACTTTCAGTTCATCCTGTAATGTCGGAAGCGGAAATAGATTATATTATTGATGCTGTAAGAGAGGTTGCTTTGAATGCTGAGACATGGGCTGAAGACTATGAGTATAGACCCTGGGAGAATGAGTTTGTTCATAAGCAATGTCCGGAGAAAACGATGGAGGATTATCTTTCGTGGTTTCAATTTTAGTGAGTTTGGTCAATTTCATTAACTTTGATGCTGATTTATCAGGTCAGCAGAGTTCAAAATCTTTTATTGTTTCTTATGCATATTGTTGAAGTAAAAACAGATAAGCAAAAACGACAGTTTCTGGATGTCGTAGATAAAATATATAAAAATGATGATGCTTATGTGCGTCCGCTTGACTTCATGATTGAAGAGATCTTTGATCCGACAGCGAATGACTTTTTTTCACATGGAGAGGCCACGCGTTTTTTGTTGCTTTCGGACAACGGTGAAGTGATTGGTCGCACAGGTGTGTTTATTAATGAAAAGAAAGCTCATGGATTTTCTCAGCCAACAGGAGGAATGGGCTTTTTTGAGTGTGTGAATGACAAGACAGCTGCTTTTATGCTTTTTGATGCTGCACGTGACTGGCTTGCTTCGCGTGGGATGGAGGCAATGGATGGCCCAATTAATTTTGGAGAGAACGATACCTTTTGGGGCTTGTTGGTCGAAGGTTTTACACAGCCTGGTTTTGGAGTCAATTACAATCCCCCGTTTTACAAAGAGTTTTTTGAGGATTATGGCTTTACCAAATACTTTGAGCAAGTAACCAATATGTTGGATCTTCAAAAGCCATTTCCCGAAAGATTCTGGAAAATTGCCGGCTGGGTAGGACGAAAGCCGGGTTATGAATTCAAGCATTTCAAGTGGGAAGAGAGTGAACAGTTCATCAAGGATTTTATTGAAATCTATAATGATGCCTGGCAATTTCATGAAAACTTTACGCCCATGGAAGCTGAAACATTGCGGAATTCACTGAAAGAGGCGAAGGATTTTATGGATGAAGAACTGATTTGGTTCGCCTATCATGAGGGGACTCCTATAGGATTTTTTGTTCAGTTTCCGGATGTGAATCAAATCATTAAGCATTTTCATGGAAAAATGAATTTCTGGAACAAACTTAAATTTGTATATCTGAAGTGGCGCAAAGCCATGACCCGAACCAGGGTGGTAATTATGGGTATTCGTCCGAGATGGCAACGCAATGGCATTGAGTCCGGTATTTTCTGGCATTTGAGAAATGCCGTTTCTAAAAAGCCCTGGCTGAAAGAGATGGAGCTGTCATGGGTGGGTGATTTTAATCCAAAAATGAGGGCCTTGCATGAATCCGTAGGCGCTGATTTTGCTAAAAGACACATTACCTATCGTTTTATTTTTGATGAAGAAAAACGAAAGCAGGGGCAGGAAGCTGCAGCTATACCTTTAGATACACGCGACAGGGCAAATAATTCGAACTGAGAAAAGGGCTAAGGACGTCGCTGTTTTGATATCCCCAGGGATGCCAATTACACGACAATTGTAGTGGAAGTTGATGATTGTTTGGTTTTTTTGCAGAAAAGTTTTGGTGTTTGTTGGCGGAATAATTAATTTTGCAGTCCGTTTGATGTGAGTGTTAGGGTTTAATTATCAGAAAACTCGCGAAAGACAAGGTTTTGAGAGAAAAAACAGAGATTAGAAAATAAAATATTAGAGAAATGAAACAGGGAATTCATCCGGACAATTATCGCATGGTTGCGTTTAAAGATATGTCCAACGGCGATACTTTTATTACCCGTTCTACAGTAAACACCCGCGAGACTATCGACATCGACGGGACTGAATATCCATTGGTGAAGCTTGAAATTTCAAGCTCTTCACATCCGTTTTATACCGGAAAAATGAAGCTTGTTGATACTGCAGGACGTGTAGACAAGTTCCGCAATCGTTACAAAAAGCATTACGAGGGTAAGAAATAATCATATTTCTTATTGAGATATTAGAAAAGCTTCGGAATACTCCGGGGCTTTTTTATTTTCAAGTCGGCGGATTGCTTCAGTTTATCGCTGGAGTACGGCCCTCAAAGGTTGCTAAAAAGCATTATATTTGCAGGTAGGGGTTTTGGAACAAGGATTGCGTAAGCATCTTTTGTTCGTGAATAATGTAAAACGTTTTTTTTGATTGCTCCCCTCGCAGGCTGCAGTAACCCTTTGTAGTATAGTGGTTATGGCTAAATGGATGAGTAACCGTTTCTGAAAAGAAGAGTTTTAAATATATCCCCGATCTGCCATTGTGGCATAGATCTTTCGGATTCGGTAATGGGGACATAAGTGATATCAGACAATATGGACAGTGACTATAAAATTTCAATCGATCCTTTTGGACTAAGTGATACGTCAGAGAATGATTCCGAGTTTATTCCTATTATCGGTGATGATATGGAACAGGACAACGACGATCAGCCTATTCCGGATCAAATCCCTGTTTTGCCCCTTCGTAATACCATCCTTTTTCCGGGGGTTATTATTCCTATTGCTATTGGCCGGGAAAAATCACATCAGCTGATTAAAGATGTGGAAAAATCCAAAGGTTATTTTGGTGCCCTGACGCAAATGGATTATAAAGTAGATGACCCCAAAGTTGAGGATCTTTACAAAACCGGGACGGTGGCAAGAATAATTAAGATTCTTCAGATGCCTGACAACTCAACCTCTGTAATTATTCAGGGGAAGAAGCGGTTCCACCTGGAGGAGATGGTCGAACAAGATCCTTATTTTACTGGACGCATTAGGGTGTTGGAAGATACTGAACCTGAAGGTGATAAGACCCGCGAGTTTGAGGCAGTAGTTTCCTCTCTCAAGGATATGTCGTTGAGTCTGATAAAGCAGTCACCGAATGTCCCGCCTGAGGCTTCTTTTGCCATCAGAAATATTGAGAGCCCTGCTTTTCTGATTAATTATGTGGCTTCCAGTTCAGATATTCCTGTTAAGGAGAAGCAGCGTTTGTTGGAAACACATGACCTTAAGGAACGCGGAATGCGGCTTGTTGAATACCTCGTTCGCGAAGTCCAGTTAATGGAAATTAAGAACGATATTCAGTCCAAAGTGAAGCAGGATATGGATCAGCAGCAGCGGGAATACCTGTTGCAGCAGCAGATGAAGACCATTCAGGATGAGCTTGGATCAAGCCCTGTAGAGCAGGAGATTAAAGAGATGGAGCAGAAGGCTTCTAAAAAGAAGTGGGGCGATGAGGTAAAGGTATTGTTTGGTAAAGAATTGGAGAAGCTGAGAAGACTGAATCCTGCTTCGGGCGAATACTCCATTCAGTTTAACTACGTGCAGACATTGCTGGATTTGCCCTGGAATGAATATACCAAAGACAACTTTGATTTAAAAAGAGCGCGTCGGATTCTGGATCGCGACCATTACGGTTTGGATAATGTAAAGGAGCGTATTCTTGAGCATCTGGCTGTATTAAAGCTAAAAGGAGATCTCAAGTCTCCTATTTTGTGTCTTTACGGTCCTCCTGGGGTTGGAAAAACTTCTTTGGGGAAATCTGTGGCTGAAGCCTTAGGACGTCAGTATGTCAGGATGTCATTGGGTGGTGTACACGATGAAGCCGAAATCAGAGGTCACCGGAAAACTTATATTGGAGCAATGCCTGGCCGTATTATACAAAATATCAATAAATCAGGATGGGCCAATCCGGTGTTTATTCTGGATGAGATTGATAAAATAAGCAATAGTTTTCATGGAGATCCCGGATCAGCATTGCTTGAGGTATTGGATCCGGAGCAAAACAGTGCTTTTCATGACAATTTTCTGGAAGTTGATTTCGATCTTTCCAAAGTTATTTTTATTGCCACGGCCAATACGTTGAATTCTATCTCTCCCCCCTTGCTGGACAGGATGGAGCTTATTGAGGTAAGTGGCTATGTGCTGGAAGAAAAAGTTGAAATTGCCCGTCGCCACTTGATTCCACAGCAATTGGAGAATCATGGCATTCCCAAAGGATCGGTAACCCTTCCCAAACGAACGGTTGGTTACATTATTGATCATTATTCGAGAGAGTCGGGTGTGCGTGATCTGAATAAAACCATAGCACGGTTGTTTCGGAAGATTGCCCTTAAACTTGCAACCGATGAGCAGGTAAAAAAATCTATAGGTGTTTCAGAGGTTCGGGAATACCTGGGGGTTGAGAAATTTTCTAAAGATACCTGGCAAGATAATCGTTTTGCGGGTGTTGTTACCGGTTTGGCCTGGACCGCTGCCGGCGGTGAGATATTATTTGTGGAAAGTAGTCTGAGTAAAGGAAAAGGTCGGTTAACACTTACCGGAAACTTAGGCGAGGTAATGAAAGAGTCGGCGATGTTGGCGCTTGAATACCTGAAATCCCATGCATCCGAACTTCATTTGGAGGAAGATATTTTTGATGAGCGCAACGTGCATGTGCATGTTCCCGAGGGGGCTATTCCTAAAGATGGACCCTCAGCAGGTGTTACAATGGTCACGTCGCTTGCCTCCTCGTTCACTGGTAGAAAAGTGAAATCCCGATTGGCGATGACTGGCGAAATCACCCTGCGTGGCAAAGTGTTGCCGGTTGGTGGTATCAAAGAGAAAATTCTTGCTGCCCGCCGAGCTGGCATCAATGAAATAATTCTTTGCAAAGAAAACAGAAAAGATGTGGAGGAGATAAAGCCTGATTACATCGAAGATCTGAAGTTTCATTATGTAGAAGACATTCAGGAAGTATTGAATATTGCCTTGACTGAGGAACAGGCCGAATTGTAGGTTGTTTTTCTGAAAATGAGTTGGCCGGAAAGCAACAGGTTTTGTTGTTTCTCTTGTCTTTCTGAACAGGATCAGTGTGCAGAATCTCATTCGTGCCCAGATTCCTGCATGAAAAAGCAGCGATGTCGGGCCGCCTGACTCTCGCATCCGAATTTGGGGGAATTATGGAAATATTTGGTTCTCGCTAAGATTATGGTGAAAGCCAGGTATTTTTTAATTCGGATCCTAAACTTTCGCTACATCTTTACCACTCGTATATCTCAACTATGGCAGTAGTTATCTTCAAGGTTTTCAAAACTAAAAGCATTTGCAAGGGAAAAACTTTTGATAATTCCTCTTTTAAGCCTCCTGTTCAGAGAAATTCATGTATTTTTCTTCAAACCTGGTAAGGATTGCCTGCATCTCAGGGGCCAGTCTGGATAAGGCCCTTTTGATGATTGATTTTGGGATGTGCTTAAAGTAAGCTTCGGCAAGGGCCCCTGCTATCGAGGCAATAGTATTGGTGGGGCCTCCAATAACAATGGCGAGTCTTATGGCTTCTTCATAATCGGATGCTTCCATAAATGCTGCCAGTGCCGGTTGTACCGGTGAAACCTCGCTCTCAGGGGTGATTTTTCTTTTTTTCCAGTCTGCCACAGTGAGCGAAAAATCATAATCAAAAGCCTGGCCAATGAAGGTTTTAATCTCTTTTTTTGTGCCTGCCTGTTTGCACATAAAGATAGATGCAGCAGCTGCTTTGGCTGCAGTGATTCTTTCCGGGACATTGTGGGTGATGCGCGTGCTCTTTTCTGCCTCTTTAAGCGCTTCTTCTACACTTTGAGCTGCAAAGCCTATCGGGCTGATACGGCGTGCCGCCCCGTCACCCTTACTGATGTAGGGAGTGGAATGATCGGATAGTGCCCATTCGAGAAATTTTGGCCGGTATCCGGCTTTGGGGAATGATCTTACCCATTCTTTCAGGGTTTGCTCATAGTCTTTATTGTTCAGGATAGAGTCTGCAGTAGCAATCGTTAGAATCGTGTCATCGGTATATGCAGAATCAGGTTTGAAAAGTTGAAAATCGGTGTCTTCGAAATCAATGTTTTTAAAAGTAGAACCAATAATGTCGCCGATAATTGCACCTTTCATAGTAGTGGATTTGGAAAAAAATACAAAAAAAATGAGACGGCTAATATGATAAGTTTTGATTAAATATCAAACTATTCTGATTATAATAATCTGCTTTGTTTGGTGAAATGTAAAATCCGGAGTTCTTTTTTCTTCGCTGCAGAGAGAATTTTCTTATTTTTAGGAGATATAAGCCCTTAAGGAATATGAAGCAGTTTTTTAAATATTTGTTTTTGACATTGGCCATTTTTGGTGGCTTTTTTCTTATATGGTATTTCCGTTCTATCGTTTTGTTTGTGAGCGTGGGAGCCATTTTGTCTCTTGTGACGCGGCCAATATTCGATGTATACTATAAGTTGAGAATTCGCCGTTTTTCCATTGGGAAAAGCGGGGCTGCTTTATTGACAGTTCTTTCTTTGTGGGTGTTGATTGTTCTTTTTTTTCGTTTTACTGTTCCATTGATCGCTTCGGAGATTCAGTTTTTCTCTAATGTGGATATTCCGGCCGCTCTTCAGAAAGCCGGGCAGTTACTGTCCAATGCCCTGACTCCTCTTCGTGGGTCTGAAGTGGGACGAGCATTGATGGCAAGTTTTGAAGAACAATTTGAAACGGCGTTGCTTACTTTTCTGGATTTTGAGCAAGTGCGGCTTTTCTTTACTTCAATTGCCGGTTTCTTTGGTGGCGTTTTTATTGCTGCTTTTTCTATCTCTTTCATCACTTTTTTTTTCCTGAAGGAGGAAGGTCTTTTGATTGGAGGGATTTTGCTTTTTGTTCCGCAAAAACATGAAGCTGGAATCAGGCATGCTTTGATCTCTATTCGTTATCTTTTGCGTCGATATTTTTTGGGAATATTGATTCAAACATCCCTGGTAGCTACAATTGTCACTACCGGCTTTTCGTTGTTGGGCATAGGGTTTAGTCATGCCGTAATCATCGGAATATTCAGTGGGCTAATGAATATAATTCCATATCTCGGTCCGCTCATCGGTGCGCTATTTGGCGTAAGTGTGGGTACGTTGGTTTATTTGCAATTACCTCTGGATATAGCTTTTTTGTCTTTTCTGGGGGGCATGCTTGTGATTTACATAACTGTGCAGTTGCTCGACAATGTAGTTTTTCAACCCTTGATTTTTTCCAATAGCGTGAAAGCGCACCCATTGGAGATATTTATTGTGATATTGAGTGCTGGCTATTTGTCCGGAATTGTAGGTATGTTTTTGGCCATCCCGGTTTATACGATCATCCGGGTGATTGCCAGGGAGTTTTTTGATAAATATGAGCTGGTTCAAAAGCTCACAGACAGAATGTAATTAACATTCTTTCAATGTTGTTGGTTTTCCGCCTGGATGGCTTCATTGATTTGAATTCTTTTTCCGTTTTTCAGAGCTGTAACATAGGCATCTTTGAATCCCATTTCATTTACTATTTCCCGAAACTCAAGCGCTTCAGTGTAGGAGGTGAATAATCCCAGCGTAAACTGATTGATGTTTTCACCACTATGCTGCTGAAGTGTTAGCATATTGTTGTTGAATTTTTGCAAATCCCTTCCCAGATAAGCCCCAATCTGGATGCTGTAGATGATTCCGTTTTCCGGAACTTTAAATTTTATGGTGTCAGAAACCGGAGAAATGACGATGAGTTCTTTTTCCTGGTTGGGAACGGTCGGATTTTCCTTTTTTTGGACTGAAGGCTCTATGGTATTCGGGGCTTTGGAGGAAGAAGATAAAAGTGAAAAAACACCAATAAGGGCGACTAAAAATAATACAGTCAAGCCAACAAGTGCATATCTCATTTTTTTTATCCTGGACGCTTGCTCTGTTGTTTGTGTTTTTAGCCTGTCTACCTCATTTTCCAGCGCCTCTCTTCTTGTTTCTTCTTTCCATTTCTTAAATGCGTTTTCGTTCTCGGTTACTGGATTCATATCGGGACTTTTCGATTTTTTAATGGTTTGTTTTCAGACCTCAAATTTAATCAATTTGGCTTTTTTTAATACTTCTCTTATTGATGGATAAGTTGTGCTGGCAAATTCATCAATATTATTTGTGGAAACCCAGTTTATCTCACTGATGTTTTCCTCGTATTGCGGAACAGGATCTGTTGTGCCATGGTAAATCATTTCAAACCAACGGGTTTCCTTGAGGATAGATGTTGCCCCCAGCTGATAAACATGGAATGATGATCCAATTGCCGAAAGAATTTCGGGGTGCTTAATACCACATTCCTCTTCAACTTCGCGTACAGCTGCCTCTTCAAATGTTTCATCTTTTTCCAGTTTTCCTTTGGGCAAATCAGGTCTTCCAAGGCGGTGCATTGTCAAAAAGGCTGATTTTTCCGGGTTCCATATCAGGCCTCCTGCTGCCATCAAATTTTTGTAACAGCTGCGAAACCGTTGGAATAATTCGTATTCATTATGGTGGTAAATGATTGCCTTCTGACGGGTTTCATCTTTTTCAAAATCAGTCAAAAACTTTTTGAGTTCCCCGTCACTTCCCAACTTATGAATACCATTGAAAGAGGAGGTGAGATCCGAATCAATACGCTCGGTTAGTATTACTACTCTATCTTTGAAAAATATCTTGTACATTTGCGATATGAAAAAATTAGAGGAATTAGTAGCCAAGCAGCTGTTGCAAATAAAAGCAATTAAACTGCAACCTGCAAACCCCTTTACATGGGCTTCGGGGTGGATATCCCCCATTTATTGTGATAATCGAAAAACTTTGTCCTATCCGGAAGTACGCGATTTCATCAAGATCCAGTTTGCCCGACGGGTGATGGAAGAATGGCCGGAGGTAGATGTAGTGGCCGGAGTTGCTACAGGAGCCATTGCACAGGGAGCTTTAGTGGCCGATTTGCTTAACAAGCCATTTGTTTATGTCCGCTCAAGTCCCAAAGGTCATGGACTCGAAAACCTGATTGAAGGGGATCTGAAACCCGGACAAAAAGTTGTGGTGATTGAAGATCTTATCTCAACAGGTGGCAGTAGCCTGAAAGCTGTGGAAGCTCTTAGAAGTAACGGAGCTGATGTTTTAGGCATGCTGGCCATTTTTTCTTATGGTTTTAAGGTGGCTGAAGATAACTTTTCCAGTGCAGGAGTGAAGTATGAGACACTCAGTGATTATCAGGCCCTCATTAACGTTGCTGCAGAAGTAGGCTATGTCTCTTCTGATGATTTAAGTACATTGTCAAAATGGCGGGAAGATCCGGCCAACTGGAAGAAATAGATTTTTGTTTATGACGAGATTTGAAAGTCAGGTGAAGACGATTCCACATCCTGCTGCCAGAATCTACGGAATGTTGTCCGATTTCGATAATTTCTCAGCAATGCTTCCCGGTGATAAGATAAAAAACTGGGAAAGTTTTGGTGATTCATGTCGGTTTGAAGTAGACAAAGTGGGGCCGGTTGGACTCAAAATAGTGGATAAAGAAGATAACAAGACCATCAAATACACAGCGGATGGGAAAGTGCCTTTCAACTTTTTTCTATGGATCCAACTCAAAGAGATGGAGGATGGAAAAAGCAAAATGAAAATTACCCTCGATGCTGAGTTGAATCCGATGATGAAAATGGTGGCAAAGGGACCGCTGGAGAAATTTGTCGGAGTGCTCGCAGATGGAGTTGCCGGTTACAATTACTAGTGTAATCAGATTATAAAACGGATTTCTTTGAAAGCATAACTATTGGTAGTGCCGTCTGTTCGTTTTAGAAAAAGATGTCCTGCGGGGCCAATGTGTGATATTTCAGCCTCGAAAACTCCGTTTGTGTCCTGATATCGGTGGATACCGGTTTTACGAAACAACTTTTGGGAATACAATCCCTGGATTTGTTGAGTGTGTCCCCGAATTACTAGATCGTAGTAGTAAACGAGGTTTTCGTGCAATTCTTTAAAGCAGGTCAGGAGGTCGGTTTCCTGGTGTGTAAGATTTATGACCGATACCGGATTGGGGAGCTGCTCCGGGAAAGATTCCTGATTTATGTTTAACCCGATTCCTACGATTGATTGGGCTATTTCAGATCCGCTCAAAGCATTTTCAATGAGTATTCCCCCTAATTTTCGATTGTTTACATAAATATCATTGGGCCACTTTATGGAGGCCCGGATGGCATGTCTTTGCAATGCCTCAACGATGGCCAGGCTGACAGCCTGTGACAAGATAAACTGCTCGGAAGCTTTAACCATTGATGGATAGAGAACCATAGAAAAGGTAAGGTTTTTCCCCGGCTGGGTTTCCCATTTGTTTCCCGGCTGCCCCCTTCCTGCAGTCTGGTTATTGGTTATAACCACAGAACATTCCGGGAGCTTTCTTTGTTTCAGTAACTCCTTTAGGAAGGAACTTGTTGAAGTGGTTTTTTCTGGTTGGATTATTTCGGGAATTTCCTGCATAATAATATGTTGTTGCTCGTAAAATATGATGATTATTTTATCTGTTTATCCGGATATCCTTTAACGAAGCATTCTTAATGTGCTCTTTAATTTTAGCTTAAACAGGTTTCTGAAAACAGAAACTTTCTGGCTTTTTAATCCTGAAATCTGACGACACTTTGTCAGTCTTGTCATTCAGATGAGGCAAAAATAGGTATATATGTTCTTTTAAAATGTTATCTTTGAACGCAAATTAATTTCTGGCATTGTTTTTTCAATAAAGGGAAAAAGTATTCTTCGTGATGATGCCTATTGAGAGGTGTTTTGCAAAATTAAACTAAAACCCGGAGATAGATGTCCGGGCAGAAATGAAAAATAGATTTTGAATGGGTGAAAATAATTCTGAAGTGGTGTCGACCGAGACTCTAGTAGATGCGGTTGTTAATGGTATTCAGGAAAAAAAGGGTTCAAAGATAACGGTGCTCAATCTGCGCAATATAGAAAACATGATTGCCGAGTTCTTTGTGATTTGTGAAGGTGAAAGTAATGTGCATGTGGACGCTTTGTCCGACTCTGTGGAGGAAATTGTGCGCAGGGATGCCGGAGAGAAACCTCTTCATGTTGAAGGAAAACAAAATGCTGAGTGGGTTTTGATTGATTATATGAATGTGGTAGTCCATGTATTCAGAAAAGAGGTTCGTCAATTTTATAACCTTGAAGACCTTTGGGCCGATGCCGGTCGGGAGGATCTGGAAGACCTCTTTTGAATCATAAAGAATCTCCTTTAGCCAAAGAAATTTTGATTTTGAATAGATAATTTCGTTACAATTATATGACAGAAAAGGAACAAAAAGATCCCAAAGGAACGGCCAATCCCCCACAGGGGACTTCAAGTAATCCTTCCGGCCAGAAAAAACCGGGACGAAATCCAGGAAAAGCTCCGGAGGGAGGAGACCAAAAATCGCAGGGGCCTAAAATGCCTAAATTTAACGCGTATTGGATTTACGGCCTTATTTTAATCGCGCTGATTGTTGTTAGTACCTTCAATCTCGGGCAAGGACCGCAGAATCTTTCTTACAGTGTTTTTGAAGATGAATTGCTTCCCGGAGGAGATATCAAGCGTGTGGTGGTGGTGACCAATGAAGAAATCGCTGAAGTCACTATAGAACCGGATGCCTTGGATAAGTATCGGGAGCTGTTTAAGGGGGATTATGCACCTCCTCAGACAGGGCCGCATTTCTCGGTGAAGATTCCTACCATTGATCGGTTCGAAGAGGCCCGTAAGGAAGCTGAAGATGCCAATAACATTCGTGTGCCTGTTGAGTACGAGGAACGTGTGAATTTTTTCAAGGACTTTCTGACCATGATGTGGCCTTTACTGCTCATTATTGTCATCTGGATTTTTATTTTCAGAAGAATGAGCTCTCAGGCAGGTGGCGGCGGAGGTGGAAACATCTTCAGTGTGGGGAAATCCAAAGCCAAAATATTTGACAAGGAAGACAATATCAATGTGAATTTTGCCGATGTGGCTGGTCTGGCCGAAGCCAAGCAGGAGGTGGAAGAAATAGTTGAATTCCTTAAGAAACCCGAAAAATTCACGGAACTTGGAGGTAAAATCCCGAAAGGTGCCTTGCTCATTGGGCCTCCGGGAACCGGAAAAACCTTGTTGGCAAAGGCTGTGGCCGGAGAAGCCAATGTTCCTTTTTTTAGTATGTCCGGATCCGATTTTGTAGAGATGTTTGTGGGTGTCGGGGCTTCCAGAGTACGTGATCTTTTTCGGAAAGC
Organism: Marinilabilia sp. UBA5340; assembly: GCA_002411085.1. Classification (GTDB taxonomy): domain Bacteria; phylum Bacteroidota; class Bacteroidia; order Bacteroidales; family Marinilabiliaceae; genus Marinilabilia. The sequence continues at coordinate 53,187 of DHQK01000211.1, forward strand.
CAAAGAGAAAGCTCCCTGTATTGTGTTTATCGATGAGATTGATGCTATTGGACGTGCCCGTGGAAAGAATGCAGGATTTAGCAGTAATGATGAGCGAGAGAATACTTTGAACCAGTTGCTTACAGAAATGGATGGCTTTGGTTCAAATAGCGGGGTTATCATTTTGGCCGCAACCAACCGTGCTGATGTGTTGGATCGTGCCCTTATGCGGGCAGGTCGTTTCGATCGTCAGATTGCCGTTGAACTTCCCGATATGAAAGAACGGGAACAGATATTTAAGGTTCACCTTCGTCCTTTGCGATTGAAAGACGATGTGGATCCTGATTTCCTTGCCAAGCAAACTCCAGGTTTTTCTGGTGCCGATATTGCCAATGTTTGTAATGAAGCTGCACTTATTGCAGCCCGTCGAAATAAGAAACTGGTAGAAAAAGATGACTTCCTTGATGCGGTAGATCGCATAGTAGGAGGACTTGAAAAGAAAAATAAGATTATCAGTAAAGATGAAAAACGCGCCATTGCCTATCACGAAGCTGGTCATGCTGTGATCAGCTGGTTGCTTGAGCATGCTCATCCTTTGGTGAAAGTGACCATTGTACCGCGCGGAAAAGCTCTGGGTGCAGCATGGTATTTGCCGGAAGAAAGACAATTGACCACATCAGCCCAAATTCTGGATGAAATGTGTTCTGCGCTTGGTGGACGTGCTGCTGAGGATTTGATTTTTAGTCAAATTTCGACAGGGGCACTCAACGATCTGGAAAAAGTCACACGTCAGGCTTATGCCATGGTTTCCTATTTTGGAATGAGCTCAAAAGTAGGAAACTTAAGTTATTTTGATTCTACGGGACAGAGTGAGTATTCTTTTCAGAAACCTTATAGTGAAAAGACTGCCGAATTGATAGACCGTGAGGCTTCTGCGATTGTGGAACAACAATATGTGCGCGCGAAGAAGATTCTCACAGAAAATAAAGAAAAGCATGCCAAAGTTGCAGAGTTGTTGTTGGAAAAAGAGGTGATTTTCAGTGAAGATCTGGAGAAGATTTTTGGTAAAAGAAAAGGTCCTCAGCATGTCATCCCTTCCAGTGCCAATGGCAATGGGGATGAAGCCAAATCAACAAATGCCGGAACTCAGGGTGGGGATGATCAGCCAAAGGATGCCGAAGACTCTGCCAATAAAAAGAATGAATCAGAAAACTGACAATAAGGACTCACGTCAAGCTATTCTTGGTCGATTGAGAAATTCAGATGTTTACACCCGGGAAGATAAGACCGGGTGTGAAATTCCTGATGGAATTGTCTTTCCTGGTATTCCGGATTTGCTTTTGGCATTTAAAACGGAACTTGAAAGTTTGTCTGGAGAAGTGATTTTGTGTAATGGCTCCATGGATGTGGCGAAGCAATTGCACCATTTGACTGAAGAAAGAAGCTGGAACGATCTTTCAGTTGTGGATCAGAAAATAACAGAATTTTTGGCTTCCTCCCGGATTAAGCATAAAATAGTTGATCCGGGAATTGAGGAAGTTGAAGTAGGGGTGACACGATGCGAAGCTCTGATAGCACTTACCGGAGGAGTTATGGTGAGTAGTAAAGGAGGGTCAGGGAGAAGGATGAATGTTTTCCCAACAGTGCATATTGTTTTGGCTCATCAAAGCCAACTGGTGGAAAGTATTGCGGATGGTTTTGATCTTATAGCGCAGAAATATGATGATCGCCCTTCTCAGATATCTTTGATTTCCGGACCAAGCAGGACTGCAGATATTGAGAAGACATTAGTAATGGGGGCGCATGGCCCTAAAGAATTGATTGTTCTGATAGATCAGGAACAATAAACCACAGAAAAAAGAAGGAATGAATAACCTTTTGCAAAGAACAATTACCGGTTTATTTTTTGTTGTTGCCATTGTGGCAGGATTGTGGTGGCACCCGATTGCTTACATGGCCATCTTTGCAATTGTTGTTCTGTTGGGAATGTATGAATTTATTCAGATGATTGAAGGCTTAGATGCCAAGGTGAGGGTTTTTTGGGCTCTCATGATCGGGATGTTTTTATATCTCAGTTCCTATTTTATTTTCTACACGCAACTTCCTCCCCGCTGGTTGATTGTGATGGTGCCTTTGGTCGGAGGAGTCTTTCTGACCGAGCTTTATCTAAAGAATAAAAACTCTCTCTTAAATATTGCTACAACACTTATTGTCCCTTTATATGTTGCACTTCCGTTTGCTTTTTTACATCATCTGGCTTTTTTTGGGGGGAATTATAGTTATGAAATCCTGCTTGGGTTTTTTATTTTGATTTGGGGAAATGATTCAGGGGCGTATGTTATTGGTTCGCTTTTGGGTAAAAGAAAGCTTTTCCCAAGTGTTTCTCCCGCCAAATCATGGGAGGGAGCTATTGGAGGTTTTCTGTTTTCAATGGGAATTGCTGTTCTGAATTATCATCTGCTGGGACGTCTGGAATTGAGAGACTGGCTGGTTATCGGTACATTCGTTTCGGTGTTGGGTACTTATGGAGATTTGATCGAGTCTATGCTGAAAAGAAGTGTTAATATTAAAGACTCGGGGAGTGTCTTACCCGGCCATGGAGGCGTGTTGGATCGTTTTGATGGGGTTTTCTTTTCTGCTCCTGCTGTGAGTTGCTATCTTCTATTTTGCTGATTTTTTGGCTGTCATCTTTTCACAATACTCCTGATTTATTCTTAAAATCATGAGCTGAAGCTTTTTTGTCGGCATTTTTATTCATAAATATGGATTTTGATATGTAAAAAGTTATCTATCTGTTGTAACTTTGTATGTTCATAAATTTCATACACGACAATAAAAATCATGACAATTCACAAAGAAGGTTTTGCCACGCTGGCCGTTGTTTTGGTAATTTTGCTTGCCATTAATGCCGGAATCTATTTTCTGATGGAATCTCCTGCCGATGTGTTGCAGTGGACCGTTAGTCTCTCTGTTATTCTGTATTTCTTTTTTATCGCATTTTTCCGCAGTCCCAAGCGTGAAGGATATCGCCAGGATAAGGCAGTCATCTCTCCTGCCGATGGTAAAATTGTTGTTGTGGAAGAAACCGAAGAGAATGAAGTGTTGAAAGGAAAGTGCATTCAGGTTTCGGTTTTCATGTCTGTTTTTAATGTACATATCAACTGGTATCCTATAAATGGAATTGTCAAATATTTCAAACATCATAGCGGACGATTTCAGGCTGCCTATCTGCCTAAGGCTTCTTTTGAAAATGAACGAACTACTGTTGCCCTCGAAGCTTCCAACGGAAAAACCATTGTAGTACGACAGATTGCGGGTGCTTTGGCACGCAGAATTGTTTGTTATGCTGAGGTGGGAACCAAAAGTGAACAGGGAAAACAGATGGGATTCATTAAATTTGGTTCACGCGTTGATGTGTTTTTCCCCGTTGGCAGTCGTATCGATGTCAAACCCGGACAGACAGTAAAAGGGAAGCAAACCATTCTTGGATGGCTTGAGTAGTTTAATCTTCATTATTTAAAAGATAGAGTATTCCGGATGTCCGGATACTTGGGAAATACAATTGTCCTCAACTAAATGGAAATGATTTGTTATTCATTGCATCCATTTTTTGCGGACGATTGTATTGTTTGATGTTCGAATTTATCAAATCCATGACTTATGAAGCGTGGCATCGAGGAAGTCTATAAAGCAGATTAAAGCTTCAATCCCATAAATATTACATCATCTACCTGATCCAGATCTCCTTTCCAGTCGTAAAAGTATTTCTTTACTGCTTCGTATTGTTGATCCATGGGTAGGGTATGTATTTTTTCAACCATCTTTTTTACGCCTACTTTCATAAATTTCTTTTCTCTGGGGCCCCCAAACTGATCGGTGTAACCATCGGAGAAAAGGTAAATTAAATCTCCTTCAGAAGCATTGTACTCAATGTTCACAAAGGGGGTGTCGTTATCTACGAGGGAGTCACCAATGCTTCTGCGGTTTCCTTTGTAGACAGTAAGCTCATTGTTTATATACAAGAAGACCGGTCGCTTTGCCGAAGCTACACGTATTCTGGTTCCTGTATTTTCCACTTCAATCACGGAAATATCCATTCCATCCTTTGTATTGTCTTTGTTTTGGCTGTTTTGAAGCAGTACTTTTATTTCAAAATCCAGCCGTTCAAGTAAGTCTGCAGGAGAATTCACATCCTTTCTTTTAACGATGTCGTTGAGCAATGTGCTGCCAATCATTGACATGAAAGCTCCCGGGACGCCATGTCCGGTACAGTCCGCACAGGTGACAATAAAATGGTTTTTGGTTTTGTAAAACCAATAAAAATCGCCACTCACGATGTCGCGTGGACGGAAGAAAACAAAAGACTCCGGAAATCTGGTTTCTAAAACTTCCAGAGGGGGCAAGATGGATGACTGGATGGTTTTTGCATAATTGATGCTGTCCGTTATATCCTGGTTTTTTCGTTCAATCTCTGCTTTTTGTTCCCGTAGTTGAATGGTTTGATTATCTACTTCTTTTTGTAGTAGTTCCTTTTGTCTTTTTAGTTTTCGTTCCCGATAAGCAATAATTAGATAAACAGCATAGATTATCAATGCCCCCAGGATGAGATAAAACCAGGGTTTTTTCCAAAACGGTGTGGCAATGCTGAAAGAAACAGAAATAGGGTCGGCAGCAAAACCATCGGCATTAAATGCACGAATCTTTAGTGTGTAGCTACCACTGGGTAGAAAGTCATATTCCCTGAAGTTGGTTGTTCCCAGGTCAATCCATTCATTGTTGTCAATGTTGTCTCCCTGCTTTGTTAGTCTATACTGGTAGGTTACTTCTTCAGGACTTTTGAAGCTAATACCCATGAAACCGAAACGGAATTTGTAATTATCTCTGTATGGGTAGGGTAGTTGAATGCTTTCGTCAGCGGAATATTTATCTCCTGAAATACGGATGTCAGTAAAGTTTAGGGCTGGAGGTACTTCATTTTTTTTGTGCTTTTCCGGAAAGTAGTGAATAGAACCGTTGGCTGAGGAAAACCAAAGTGTATTATCGTGGCCTTTTTTTATCTGGTAGAAATCCGCTCCCATTTCCTCTTCGTGTCCATACGTTTCAAATGTCCCTGTTTTCGTATCATACATACTTAATCCTGGATGATGAGCGATCCAAAGTCTGTCCTCAGAATCTGTTTCAATACTGTAACAGAAGTTTTTGGCCAGCCCATTGGTGATGTTGTAGTGTTCGATGGAATCACTGCTGTATTTGATGATGCCACGCCCCTGAGTAGCAAGCCAGAAAGCGGAATCACTGGTCTGGGTAAGATCGTAAACATCAATGGGGGTATCAGATATTTTGTGGATTTCAATTCGGTCATTGATAATTTTACAAATTCCACTGTTTTTGGGGCCTATCCATATTTGATTGTCTTTATCTGCCTCCACAAAATTGATGTTGTTGTGTGGTAATCCTCGTCTGGTGGTAAGTTGTTGTACTTCTGAACTGTTGGTATTGATAGAGAAGAACCCTCCGTAGGTGGCCAGATATACCATATTGTCAATACCTTCAATATCCCTTATTTTCTTCCCGGGGACTTCTTTGCTGTAGAACCAGGGGTGGTAAGTCATGGAGCCTGGCTTTCTGAAATAAAGTCCGTTGTTGGCGGTAGCCATAAATAAGGTGCCATCAGGTCTTTTATAGATTCCTGTGATGTCATCCTCTGGAAGTCCAAAGGCTGAGTCAAAATACTCAAAATCTGTAAAACAGTAGGGATCTGTTTTTATCAGACCACCTTCCAGCCCGAACCATAGGGTGCTGTCGTTTGGAAAGGCAGAGAGGACTTTGGATCTTTCAAATCCAATGGTCGCGAGGTTATAAAAAACGAATTCTTCACCGGTTAATACTGAAGTTCCCCCTCCGTATGTTGCAAACCAATAATTGGATTCCCGATCGCACAAAATGTCCCGCACGTAATTGTTGCTAAGGCCGTTGTCGGTAGTGAAGTTGTAGGAGTCATCGAAAGTTTGGGTTTCCGGATTGAAAAACAATTTTATGACCCCGTTGCCCCAGGTGGCAAGCAAGAGGTTGCCATTGGGTTCTTCCTCTATGTCCCTAATGTTTTCCCACTGTATATCAAACTTCAGGCACAGGCTGTTGTCCACTATGTGCTGGCTAGAACCATTGGTTTGTGAATAAAGGAAAAAACCATTGTCTTCGGTTCCCACCCAAAAATCACTACTGATTCCCTTTCGGGGAACTACACAAGTGATGTTGGTCATAGGAATCTGAGAAATGCGATTAACCTGGGTTAAGGAATCATTTTCATCGACAGATATACTCAGCAATCCTTCGGAAGTTCCAGCCAGAAGTTGTTTATTAGCCTGGGCCAGAGTATAGAATAGTTTTCTTTTGAGTTTTTTGTGCTGAAGTATTTTAAAACTTTTTTTTGTTTTGTTGATGGATAGGATGCCTTCATTCTGGCTTATTGCCCATGCGTGGTTATTTCCGTTTGTGATGATGGCAGTTATCGGACTTTGAGTAGCATTTATGCGAATAGGATCAAAATTATTGTTGTCATAAAGTGTGATGTCCCCATTGTTGTGTCCAATCCACAAGGTGCCGTCTTTGGCTACATGCATAGCAGAAATAAAATCATCGGCCAGAGAGTCGGTGTGGTTGAATGCCTCAAAATTCAGACCGTTGTATCTGACCAGGCCTTCCCCGGTTCCCATCCATAAATACCCGCTATAATCCTGACTTAGAGTGTAAACGAAGTTTTGCGGGAGTCCTACATTGGAGTCATACGTCTTGAAACGAAAAGACTGACCATGAAGCGACGAAATGCAAAAGAAACTTGCATGAACAATAATCAGGAATGAAAGGAGCCGGCGGGCACGCAGATGCATATTTTATTATTTTTTAGGTTTGATTCCTATACTGTATTTATATTCCGGAATACCACCAATGGGAATACTGTAAAACGGCATCAACTCACCATATTGGTTTTCCAAAAATATAACTACGTTATTGTCCTTAACAAGGTTTGATTTTTTCTTAATCATTTGAATATCCAAAGAACTATTGTGGTCATCATCTCCTATCTCATGACGGCTGTTTGCCCAATTGTCATCTCCTGAAGTTTGTACAATTTCACCATTTTTTGACGGGCTTATTATTCGAATGAAACCATCGTTGTCCCAGTCAAAGTTACTTTGTTTGATGGCAATAACTTCGGAAGTCATATAAGGATAGATATGTGAAACCTCATTTACGTCATTGTGAAGTCTGAATTTATATTTGAAATAGAAAGCAAACGCCCCTTCCACAGGGCGATTTTCATCCCCTTCGGTGGTAAGGAAGAGCTTGTAGAGGTTCCCATCATCTCCTTCAACTCCTTCGATCACAAGCTTGAAAACATAACCTCCATACTCAGGAAGTAATTCTCCCTCAGTTGGATTAAAGGGGCCAAAGGTGTACCAATTTTTGTCATATCGGGGGTGTTCAGCGAAAGTTCGGGAACCCAGCAAATTACCACTCAGATAATTTCCTTCCAGGTTGGATCGTCTGGCATCTTCTTCCGAGCAAGCACCTTCGCCGCCATAAACTGAATAGCGCATTACTGTATCCCATTCGCCTTTGGCTTCATCCACCTCGCCACCCGTATCTGGATCATAAACCCTTATGAAAATGGGGGATTCAAAAGTTTCCGGAACAGAGAAAAAGATGATTTGAACAAAATCATCATCTCCCCAGGCCTGTTCCCCTTCGCCACCAAAAGTGACCAAATGGGGGATGTTTTCATCCACAGCCGGAACCGGTTGTGCTAAGGAACCAAATGGTAGGAGAACCAAAAATGAGAGTAGGAGATATAACGAAACCAATTTTGTGCTCATAATATTTAATCTTCTTGTGGATCAACAACTATAATGTTTCTGAAATAACAAACCACCCTGCCATCATCCAGTTTTGTAGCGCAGGAAATCTGATAGTTACCGGGTGTTTTGTATTGGTATTCAATATTCCTGCCAATTCTGTTTTCTCCGTCACCCATTTTCCACCAAAAGACCGGATCTGTAGCCAAATCTTCCATTTTTATAGGATCAGCGACCATCTGAAAGGGTTCATTGGTTTGGATTGTATCGGGGACTTCAAACCAGATTTGACGGGTCTTTTCTAACTTCAGGTTGTAAGAGGCTACCGAGAAAAGGTCTTCGTTAAGCAGGGTGTCCACGACATTCAGGTTGATTAGGTAATTGCCGGGGCCGGGGAAACAATGGTCGACTTCAAGCCCTCTGGCCTGCTGTCCGTCACCAAAATTCCATCTATAAATATAAGGTAAAGTATCCGATTTAAAAGGGCCGTTTTCGAAAAAAGTGAAGCAGTAATTGTCTTCAACCACTTCCTGGGGATCGGAACAGTTCATTTGAGGAAGTGTAAAGCGATAAATATTGTCATCTCCATCTCTGTCCGAAGCAAAAAAACCCCATTTCTCATCATTGCTGATGTAGCAGGAGAAATCGTTGGAAAAGCTGTTGATTGGTTCAGGTAAGGCCACAGGCCGTGCATCTGAATCTTGCCAGTCGATGTAGTATAAGTTGAATCCGCCTGTTTCCTGATGACCATCAGAAGTAAAATAGAGTTTGCCTGATGGGTGGATAAAAGGAAAAAGTTCTTTGCCAGCGGTGTTAATGTGTTTTCCAATATTGCGGGGAGTGCTCCATTGATCACCTTTTTTCTCTGATACGTAGATGTCGGTGCCACCTTCTCCCTCGTCCATGTCTGAAACAAAAAACAGGAGCCGTCCGTCTTCTGACAAAGAAGGCTGACCGGCAGAGCTACGCCCCGGGATATTGAGTTGTAACTCCTGGTAACGGGGCCAACCATTGTTTTTCTTTTCTGCTATGTAAAGGGATAGAGGGTTTGTACTTTCATTTTTTTTACGTGTACCGGTTTTGTTGCTTTTGTTGTGAGTGGCTATTAAGAAAGAGCCATTCGCTGAGAAAGTAAGCGGGCCCGCATTGAATCTTGGCTGATCAGGGGGAGCAAACAAAGTGGTTTTTCCGATAGTACTGTCTTCTTTTAGAGGAGCCTGAAATACGCGGTACAGTAATTCGTCATCCTGATTCAGGTAAGTGACCAATAAATTGGTTCGGCGATTGGAAATAAAATAGAGTACCGAATCCTGCATGGTTGGCGCCAATTCGCTATTCACCGGGGTGTTGATGCCGGATAGAGGTTCAACCATTATTTCCTGAGCGAAAGATCGGTCGTGAAATATGAGTGATGATAAAATTAGAAGAATGAATATTGTTTTTCGGGCCATAATTCTGGTTTTAGAAGAACTTGGGACTTGGTGTGTTGATTTTATATCCGAAATCATATTGTAATGAGATTTCGTGGCTTCCCTGATTGAAGTTGCCAATATCACCCAGGGAATAATCGTACGAGTAGGCCATACGAAGCTGAGGCAGGATTTGCCATCCTGTATGAAAAACAACCTCTTCACGTGTACGGTACGTAATCCCTCCCCAAATCATTTTGTTGTAAATTACAGATCCGGACAGATCTGCCCAACTCCCTGTTTCCTGATTGGCTTTCACCAAAAAAGAAGGTTGGAAAATAATCGAAGATGATAGGTCAAACAGGTATCCACCTGTAACCATTATGTCTGTTTTTTGAAGATCCAACTCGGTACCTTCCAGAGTTTCAAAGTCGTGGGAGAATAATTCCGGCAAAGAAATTCCTCCGAAAAACCTTTCGTTATATATGCTCCAGCCAAAACCTGCCTGTGGCCCGTTGGATGTTTCATTTCCTCCAAATGCGGGGTCTCCGGCATCTTCCAGTGTCACCTCATTCCAGTTGATTTGGTAACTTGAGAAGCCACCCGAGAGACTGAATGCCATCCAGGTATAAGGATTTACTTTAACCCTATAGGTGTAAGCCAAAGTCGCTCCCATATTGTTTTTGATGGCAAATTTCTCATTGAAAACCTGAATACCCAGTGCCATGTTAGGGTTTTTCAGTGGTGTATGCCCCGTGAAATATTGGGCCTGCGGAGATTGTGGAAGTCCGGCCCATTGTTTGCGAAATGAACCAAAAACACTAAGTACCTCCCGGGATCCGGCAAATGCTGTGTTTATGGCAAACCTGTTGTGCATATATTGACTCAATGTCATGGCTTTCTGTCCCGACATCGAAATCGTTAGCAGGATAAAAACAGATAGAATGAGGCCCTTTGTTCTCATTTGTCAGGGGGTTTTAATAGTTGCGTTTGATGACTATGTAATCTTTAATGGGATCGATTCCGTCTCCTTCGAATATGAAATAATAGATTCCGTTTTCAAGTGGTTCCCCATTGTTTTCTGTTCCATTCCATTGATTGCCTTCTTCCAGATTGGTTTTTCTGAATACCACTTTGCCATTTTGGTCAAAAACAACCAGCTCATTTTGAGGAATGGTGTGCGCTCCTTTTATGGAAAAGTAATCGTTCAATCCGTCCTGGTTGGGAGAGATTCCGGTATGATAGGTCAGGCCTTTGATGGTAATGGTCAGTTGATCCTTATCTTCTGGACAGGCGCCATTACTGACTGTCCAGTCAAGTGTTACGGTACCATGTTTCAGTCCTGTGAGCAGGGCATCAGTGCTTCCGGGATTTGTAAGGCTTCCCGAACCTGATACAATATACCATTCTCCGGCCCATTCTTCGGTGGATGCAACCGGAAGTCTGGCATGCAGAGGAGTTTCATCCTGATTAAAGAGGGTGAAATCTTTTCCGGCATAAGCGACAGGTGCTTCATCGAAACGAACCAGAATGTCATCCGATGCTGTGCAGAGGCCGTTCACCTCTGTCCAATTCAGCGTGTATTCACCATAATTGCTTTGCTGGTAGGTGGCTTTGGGGTTGTCTGTTTCGTTGTTGAGTATGGAGCCTGATGAGAATTGCCATTCACCTGATTGCGCTTCGTTTGACTGTTGTGCATTTAGTTTTAGTTCAAGGCCACAGACTGCGGTGTCATTGCCGGCAAAAGTAGCAGGCATCTGGTCTACCAGCACTGTCAAAATTTGGCCGGGTTGGGATTCGCATCCAAAGTTGTCAGTGATGGAGGTGATTTCGATAGTATTGTTTGCAGTTGGTGATGTAATAAGTATCGATGAAGCATTTTCAAAGGTTGCAGATTCCGGAATTTCTTCTGTTAAATATTCCAACGTCCAGGGACCGTTGTTTGGGGCTATGGAAAACGGGAACTCCGCATCGCTTCCTTCGCAAATGCGTGTTTCTTTTTTTGTAAAATTGATGACGGGCAACTCTTTAAAGGTGACCACCACCTCATCACTGTTTTTGCATCCATTATTGTTTTCTGTCCAGGTAAGCAGATAATTGCCCTGCTCTGTGGCGCTAATCTGGCTGTTAGGGTCTGATGGAGAAGAAATGATTATCTGACTGTTTTCGGAGGACCATTCTCCTGTGCCTTTGTCAGCAATGGCACTCATTGAGGTGATCAAACCACAGGAAAGGAAATCCTCTCCGGCATCGGTTGCTGGTTGAAGGTCTGTGACTGTTGCGCTTCCTGATAAGTCTTCGGGATTCGATATGCAACCGTTTACATCTTTGATCCAAAGGATAGAATAGGTGGTTTCTCCTTCGACCGTAACATTTTCTGAGTGACTGGCAGAGGAAGAGGTTCCGGTAATTTCATTGTTGTTATTATCAATGAGGGCATATTCCCATGGGCTGTCGGTGCCTTCAAAGGCCAGGTCAATTGCAGCAGATTGGGGGGAAGTACCGCATACCTCAGATGTGGTAGAAATTGAGGCGGCCGGATTTCCTCTGAGTATTACATTGACATTATCCTGCGCATTACAGGCTCCGTTTGTCTGCGAAAATGTAAGCGGAAATGTTCCGGTTGACAAAGCGCTAAAATGACTGTCCGTAGCATTCGGATCGGAAAGAGTACCTTGAGCAGGCGATTCCCATACATAATCTGAAGAAAGTGGATCCGGTGTGGCATTTAAAACTGCTGTCAATCCGCATGAGTCGATTTCTGCTCCTGCATCGGGAGAAGGCATGGCCCAATTGGTAAATGTGATGCCTGTGTCAGTAGTAGGAATCCAATTGTTACCATCGTTGGATACATCGGTAATTTGAATCTGAAAAGATTCATTGGGTTGGCCATCAGGAATAGAAACACCTACGGTGAAGTTGTGTTGGTAAACATTGTTGGCATCCAGATCTTCTGCATAAATATAACCGGTGGATTCCTCTATGGTATTCGGTTGCGACCGGTATTTGAACATAAATGGCGTATTACCATAAAACTTTATATCAATATTGACCTCTACTGAAGAGTTGTTGCAGACATCAATGTCTCCGCTGATTATTTCCGCATCAAGACTGTTTTGAGCATAAGAAAAAGCAGAAATTGTCCAAAGAACCGGAAGGAGGAAGAGTGTTTTTATTTTGCCCATTTTTTGATGTTACTGAAAATTCGACCCCAAAATTTCAAGTGATTGAACCACCTGTCTACAAACCTAATAAAAAAACTTAATGTAAAGTACAATTATTCAGTTCTATAAAGGTTTTTTGTAAATAGAAATGGCCTGTTCATCAAAAAACAGCCTTTATTTGCGGCAAAATATAGGTCAGGGGCCAAAAATTGACTCACGAGTAGAAGGAGTTTTTCTTTGCTGTTCCCGCTCGTATGCTCTGTATTGTTTTACGAAGTTATCATGAAAATTTTCTCCGGGAGCAGGTGCCGGGGATAACACAAGTTTTCCTTCAGGATTTATCAGGAAGTATTGAGGAACAGCCCTAATGTTGTATTTGTTAAGGATATTCGCATTCATCCCAAAATGGAGAAATGTCCATTGGTAGTCGGATTCATCCACAAAGCTCGCTGCGTTGTCATAATTTTCATCAATCAATACGGTGACAATCTCCAGATCCCGACCAAAAGCTTCATAGAACCGGGGCATTAGTCTGAGCTCGCGCCTGCATGTGTAGTTTTCGGTGTGCATGAAGTTGAGGTAGACAAATTTTCCCTGAAAATCTTTAAGCCGCTTTGTTTCCATTTCAAAGTTCATGAGTGAAAAATCGGGTGCCGGTGACCCGGGTTTCAAAGCTCCGATTTTTCTGACAACATTTCTGGCTGTTGTTTTTATATTTTCTGTGGAGGCACTGTCTGCAGCTTGCACCATTAGTTGCAAGGCTCTGTCGGGCGATAGTAATTGTTCGTGGTAGCTTTGATATATAGTCCACAGGGATAACAGTTCAGCCAGATCTACCCTCTGGTAGACGCTGTCTTCCCGAATAGAACGAACAATTTTTGGAAAGGAAAGAGGAGGAGTAATGTCTTTTTCCAGTGTTTTGCGGGCAAATCCCCGAAACACATCTTTGAATGTATCCCAGTAAGCAGGGAGATTAAACTGGACGGGATTTTTGGAAAAATAGTTTTGAATGATATCTTTCTCCAGATTCCTGCTACTCAACATGCGTAGTCGGGCATACCTGAATAATTTATGGCTCTCAAAAAAGGGATCCCCGTTATTTGGATAGCGCACTTCCAGTGAATCAATAATAGTTTCTACAGCTTTTTTATTCTTGGAAGCCATTATGCGAATAGCCTTGGTATCCAGTTGATAATAGAAATCATCATCGAAATCTCTGATTTGTGCATTCAGGTCAGTACTGTCCCGGTTCATTATTCCAAGCGAGATGGGTTCGGGTTCAAAAAATGGATTTAGTTTTTGAGCCTGGGGTACGGGATGAAAAGGTGGAAGTTTGAGTTGATAATTTTCTCCGGGCTGCAGGTATAGAAATCCTCTGAAGTTTCCCAGATCGGCATAAGCATAAGTAGTTTTCTCGAGTGGAAAAGAAAAGGAGAAATGGCCTGTTGAGTCGACTTTTATGGAAAACAATTCTTCTTCTTCATAGGTCAGATAATTTTGGTAATGTTCAAAAACAAGAACCATGTTCTTGTAATCAGGAGCATGCCCAAAAACCCTTGTCTGTTTTTCCTGGGCCATGGAGTGGGATCCCAAAGTTACAGACATGAGTAAAATGAAAATATATTTGAAGAAAAACTGCGTGCGTGGAATCATTCGTTTTTTTATTGCCTTAAAACATGAATCGTGCCAATTTATAATTGTTCCCTACTCACTCTCGCTACCGGAATTTTAATTTTTTCCGGGATAAATTTGGATGCATCCCCTCCATGCTTTAAAATATCTCGGACAATAGAAGAGTTGACCGGTGTATGCTCGGGAGAGGTGAGTAAAAACACGGTGTCTATTCCGGACATGGATTTATTTACCTGAGCAATAGCGCGTTCGTATTCGAAGTCGGCTGAAGTACGAATGCCTCGTAGAATAAAACCGCAACCCATTTCTTTTGCAAAATCCACCGTTAGCCCTTCATAAGTTACTACCTCAATGGTTTTCTCTCCTTCAAAAACTGATTGTATCCATTCGACCCTTTGTCTGACGGGGAAAAAATCCTTTTTATTGGCATTGAATCCTATTGCAATATATATTTTGTCGAATAAGGAGAGGCCTCTTCTGACAATATTTTCATGGCCGACTGTGAAGGGATCAAATGATCCGGGGAATAGTGCTGTCTTTTGCATATCTCCTGGTTTTCCGTGTTTTGATTTTTTTTAATCAGGCTAAATTTTGTGGGCATTTCAATGGTGTAAAAATCTTAAAAAATAGTCAGAACACCAATTTCCGAACCTTGTTAAATGTTGCGATCCTTTATGCGAGAGGTGGATTTTTCTGTTTTGCACGTCCTTAGTCTTTGATTTAATCTTTGGGAATTTACCAAAATTTGATCTTTGCTGCTGCAAATGCTGCCATTTTCAGTAGTATAAAACCATGTGAAAAGCGACTGATATTGGTGTCACCATACTTCCTTTCCTGATATCGAATTGGGAGATCGATTATTTTTAAATTCAACTTGTAAGCACCAAACAGCAGATCAAAGTCTCCAAAAGGATCAAATTCACCAAAGAATGGTCGATTGGCGGCAAGCAGCAGGTAGTCCGATTTATACATGACCTTTGTTCCACACAAAGTATCTTTCACTGGTTGTTCCAGTAACCAGGAAAAAAGCATGCTGAAGAAATAATTGCCTGCTGTATTTAAGGGACGCATCGCATTTTTCGCCATGGGGTAGACCAGTCGTACTCCATTGATGAAGTCCCCTTTATTGTTGGTTAGTGCATCATAAAACCGGGGAAGGTCTTCGGGAGGTACTGTCAGGTCAGCATCCAGAATCATCAGTATGTCTCCTTTAGCTTCTTTGTATCCGGTCCTCACCGCATCGCCTTTCCCTTTGCCGGGTTGCTGAATGGCTTTGATGTCATGCGTTGCTGCATACTTTTCCTGCATTGCCAGTATTGTCTCCCAGGTGTGATCGGTGGAATTTCCTTCTACAAATATGATTTCGACATGACTCCCAAATGCGGGAATTCGTTGAATGGCCGCTTCAATGTTGCCGGCTTCGTTTCTGGCAGGTATGATAACACTGGTGGAAGATTTCACTGAGATATTATCAGCAGGAAAAGGACGGGCAAACAGATAGTTGTTGAGAGATAAGTGTCTGATTGCCGGAAGCCGGGAGATGACGTGATTGAAAAGCCAGGAGATCCCCGGAATGTTAAACGGAATCAGCATGCTCTTATTGACACGGTAAGTCTCAAAACCAGCGAGATAAAGCAGGTTTTTTAAGTCGTTGGTGGAAAGCCAGTTTTGTAAAGGAGATTTTCTTTTCAGGTGAAGGCGTTCGGCCAGGCGTAAAACGGGTTCCCAGAGGCGATTGTAATACGTGACAATGATTCTGGTTCCCGGATGACTCACTTTTTGCAGTTCCCGCAATGATTTTTCAACATCGGGCAGAACTCCAACAAGATTTGACAGTATAATGGTGTCGAACTTTTCGGGTAGGTTTATCTGTTCGGCCCGCATTGTGTGGAAACGGATGTGGGGGTATTGACTTTTTGCAATTTTTATCATTTCCGGACTGAAGTCGATTCCGGTTTTTTCTCGGGCATCCAACTTGTGAAGCAGTTCACCTGTTGCACATCCAATTTCCAGTACTTTATGTTCTGCCGGAATGAAATAATTGCAAAGGCGGGTAATGCTATCCCAGTAATATGATTTCTTTTTCCTGTATCTTTGCCACGTTTTCGCAGCATTATTGTAATATTCAAGTATGTGATTCATGTCTGTGTATGCTGTTTTTTTACCAAACCTTTCGGGTAAAGCCACTTCAGTTATATTCTGATCTGATGTTATATTCTTCTGATTTTCCCGTAAGTAAATACAGAAAAGATTCATAGGTATAATTAATTAGTATCCTGGTTTGATTTATCCGGGGGCTGGTTTGCCTGTGAAACGGCGTAATTGATTTCAAAAAGCCAGGATTTTTCATCTTTGCCAATTTCTTTGCGCAGAATAAAAGTCTCAGGATATTTCTTAGCAATGAAGGACATGTATCTGTGAATAGTGTTGATTACCTGACCGGTTTTCATTCTGGGATTTTTGCGTAGAGAGGCTACCATTATGTGCGTTACATTTCTACGTTGCAATTGCATTAATAGCGTGTCAGGGTTTTCACTATTGAAATTGTATATTCCATAGAACTTTTTTCCACCTGAATGGAGTCTTGCCATGTTTGGCTTCCGGCAGGCCACGTAAGCAGTGTTTGGTAATTCCTCGGCAATGTATCTGGACATTTTCAGGTAATTCTGCCAATCAGGTGTATAGCCGTATAGTGTTTCTCCTTTGATATTTTTGAATATAGTGGAAAAATCGGTCTGCCTTATAGTTTGTGCCCCGGTGAGTATGATGGCTGCAAGTATCAGGGTTATGGGGACTTTCTGCTTCCATTTATATTTACTTGCTTCAAAATAATCACATAGGGTTTTGATAAGAAAAATCAGTATCAGTGGAAAAAACGGAATAATGAGTCTGACCTGATCCCAAAGCGGTTGTAGTGCAAAAAAGGTCAGGCCAACAGATAAGGCAATGTAAATTCCTGTGAAAAAAAGGATTTTTTGGTTTGTCCGGAAAAAGCGGACGATTCCAAGAATGAAAGTCAGGTAAAGCAGGAGTGCCGGCAATGCCGGTTTGGTTAAAGACATGGCCTGTTTGAATCCCGTCAGGATCATAAAATGCTTTGAGAGATAAATTTTAGAGTTTTCCCAAAATCGCATCAAAAAACCTGATAAAGATTCCAATCCCTGCGTTTTGTCGTACGGATGCTTCTGCATTAAAGAGGTAAGCTGTTCATTGCCTGTTCCTGTAGTTTCAGAGATTAGATTAGAAAATAAAAAATAGGCGGATATAAATATTAAAACGAAAGAAGCGGTGAGGAGAAAGGCTCTTTTTTGTTTTTGCAATGCAAAATATATTAAAACAGCCGGGGTGGCGATCAGGGCAACTGTTCGTGTAAGAAATAATGCGATAAGGAGTATGGACAGAATGGCTGCCTGAGATATTTTTATTGGTTGATCTTTTTGCCATTCGATGGTGTGGAACAAATAGAGCAGAAAGACTCCCTGAATTGCCATAAAAAAAGCTTCGGAATAGGTTTGGCTTGCAAAATAGAGGAAGTGGTGGTTAAAGATCAGGAGAAAGATTGTTCCGAAAAGGGTGATTGCAGACACTTTGGGTGCATAGGCTTTCCACAGAAAAAGAAGCGAAATGGTGAGAAATGCCCAGGACGAAATCTTTAATATTAAAGTGTTTAATCCAAAGAATGCAACAAAAACGGTCAGGGTGATGGGATACAGGGGACCTTGAAACCGGGGAAAGCGTCCTTCTTCCAAGAGCTGAAGAGCACGGATGATATATGCACTGTCATCGCCTCCTTCACTGATTCTTAAGTTGAAGGTAAAGAAGCTTAGCAGGAGGTAGAAGGCTGCAGCAATGATGATCAGATTTTTTTTGTTATGGATAATTTGGTCATTGAGCCGGGAAAAGGCAGTTTTTGAGACCTCTTTGTTTTTTTGTTTGGTTTTCATGACGGGTTGGCTTTTTTGGAAAATCAAAAATAACAAGATCAATTAATTAAACGTTGCAGTAACAAGCTTTTTTTTGATGTGAATGGCGGAAATTAGAGTGGCAGGTGGTATGCATCTTATTTGTATTTAAATGAAATACCTTCTTACACTATGTCGGGATAGTTGCAGTGCTCAATAGTGGCTT
>DHQK01000211.1:71667-96193 GCA_002411085.1 Marinilabilia sp. UBA5340
ATAAAAGGTTCTATGGAAACTATTTGGAAAAGTATTTATAGAGTTATATATTTGCACCTGTTTTTTGACCATTTCAGGTAAATAATTCCTTAGGATTTTTGTTGGTACAGAAATAATAGTGTTTTAAGATATAAAACATTGTTATTGGTTTTGATAAAGTTCAGTTTATCAAACAGTTTTTGTTCTGTATTATCAAAACTTTTGTGTTGACTGTTTGGGCGTTAAATGGTTAATTTTAATTGACTTTTTGAATGAACATCTTTCAGGGATGGCTTACTGCTCTTACGCAAGAGGGGAAAGGAATGTGTTCTGGGAAAGATTGCGAGATGAGGTTTTTCGAATGTTTGGGAGCCAATAGCATTGAATGATTTTTTTCAATAGAACCAATTAGCTTGAAAATAGATATCTATCCGGCATGGATTCCGGATGTTTTTTTGATTTAAGAAACGAAACTTAGTTTAATCTTAAAATTTAAACGATTGAAAATTATGAAGAAAGTACTATTTGCGATTTTTGCTTTAGCCGGACTTCTAACCCAGGGGGCCCTTCAAGCTCAGGAAGCGAAAGAGGATTATGTGAAGTTTGGAGGTGCTGTTCGTTACAATATTCATGATAAGAGTTGGAATGATGACAAAACTGATCCACAGTTTACCTGGGATACCTGGCGTCTGAATGTTGATGCACGTACTGCTGGAGTGGATTTGAGCTTCGAATACCGTTTTTATCCTGTTGACAACAGTCATTTTCTGCACCACGGATGGTTGGGATATGGCTTTAGTGATGACCTTTACATGAAGTTAGGGGTGTCACAGGTGCCTTTCGGAATTACTAAATTTGCCTCGCATTCATGGTGGTTTCAAATCCCTTACTATGTTGGTTTGGAAGACGATTACGATATGGGAATTAAATTTGATTACACAGGTATCGAGAACCTGACTTTGAATTTTGCTTATTTCCATCAGCCCGAGCCAAAGGGAGATCCTAATTATGCAGCCCGCTATTCTTATGATATTACTCCTTCGGAGAATGCTGCACTGAAAGAAGTAAATCAATTTAACATTCGAGCAGCATACAATTTGTCAGATAGCTGGGAAATTGGTCTATCCGGACAATTCGGTAGCAACTATAACAGCGTTTTGGATGAGTCAGAAGCTTCCAATGCATTTGCAGCCCATGTTGTTGGTAACTTTGGTGATGGATTTAACTTTAAGGGAGAATACATTTCATACGATTATGGAGCTGTTGACAATGAAGGAAATGAAATGGATGCAGTTCAGATGGGAGCTTATGGATACAACTACAATGTAGCTGCAAAGGCAAATATTTGGGTGGCCGGTCTTGCCTATTCTATTCCTGTTGAGTGGGGCCCCATTTCAAACATTCAGCCTTATGTGGATTACTCTGTAATTACCAAGGATGTTGATGGTTTTGAAAATACCGAACACCTGGTTCCGGGAATGCTTATTACAGCAGGAAGCATTTATACTTACGTGGACTACGCTATGGGTAAAAATAATGCATGGTTGGGCTCATGGACAAATGGTCTTGCTGCAGGTAGTGCCGATGCAGAATGGGAAAGCCGTTTCAATATCAACATTGGCTACTATTTTTAATAAAACATTATTCCTGAGCTGATGAGCAAAATAGAAGTAAAAGACCTGTATCTGATATTTGGTTCCAAGCGCAAACAAGCCCTTGAACTCGTAAAAAAAGGAGTTTCAAAGGATGATGTGCTTAAGAAAACCAAATGTACAGTAGCGGTTAAAAATGCCAATTTTTCAATTGAGCAAGGCGAAATATTTGTAGTGATGGGACTTTCCGGTAGCGGAAAGTCCTCGCTCATTCGCTGCTTTAACCGTTTGAATAATCCTACATCGGGTTCCATTCTGGTGAATGGACATGATGTCCTTAAAATGAGTGAAGAAGAATTGCGTCAGTTGCGTCGTACCGAATTGTCAATGGTATTCCAGCATTTTGGATTGCTGCCGCACCGTTCCGTAGTAGCCAATACTGCATTTGGTCTCGAGATTCAGGGAGTCCCTGAGTCGGAAAGCCATGAGAAAGCCCGGGAGATGTTGAAAACCGTGGGGCTCGAAGGGTATGAAGATATGATGACCGGTGAACTTAGTGGTGGTATGCAGCAGCGCGTGGGACTTGCACGAGCGCTGACAACCAATCCTGAGGTGCTGCTGATGGATGAAGCTTTCAGTGCGTTGGATCCTCTTATTCGGACCAATATGCAGGATGAGTTGATTGAGTTGCAGCGGAAGTTGAAGAAGACTATCGTATTTATTACTCACGATCTGGATGAAGCACTGAAACTGGGTGACCGGATTGCCATTCTGAAAGATGGAGAGATCGTTCAAATCGGAACCCCTGAAGAGATTTTGGTGAAGCCTGCCGATGATTATGTTCGGGCATTTGTTGAAAATGTGGATCGCAGTATGATTGTTACCGCCTCCAGTCTGATGTTTAAGAATACCGGAAAACTCATTCTGGAGAAGGATGGCCCGTCGCTGGCACTTCGCCGTATGCGCGAAATGGGCGTGAACCGCTTGCCTGTTGTTGACCGGGAGAATGTATTTCTTGGTTTTGTAAGGGATAACGATGTGGTTGAACTGAAGAAAAAGGATGACAGAGATCTTAATAAAATTCTTATTTCGGATGTAATGCCTAAGGTAGCGCCTGATACTCCTGCGGCCGATCTGTTGCCGCTGTTTATTGATAAACAATTGCCCCTTCCGGTGGTGGACGATGACGGAAAGTTACTTGGAGTTGCTGTTCACTCATCTGTTATTGCTGAAGTTACCGGACGGGATCGGGAAGAAATTATTGAAATTAAAAACAGCGGAGGCATTTAGTTATGGAAAAATTAGATCTTGGAAAATATATTGAAAGCGCCATCGATTCAATTACCGAACATGCAGGCCCCGTTTTGGATGGGATTGCTTTGGTAATTGAAGGCATTGTGGAAGGTCTTCAGGGTGTTTTGTTGTCTTCTCCATCATGGCTGATCATGATTGTGCTGGCCATAATTGCTTATTATGTTCAGGCAGGTGGTTTGAAACCGGCAATGTCCAAAAAAGGTTTTAAGAAAGCTTTTGGACTGGCTGTTTTTACTGTAGTAGGGCTATTTCTTTTGTTATGGATGGACTACTGGGAAGAGACCATGGAGACATTGGCCCTGGTGTTGGCCTCGGCATTTATTGCATTGTTGATAGGGATACCTCTTGGTATTTGGGCCGCCCGTAATGCCAAAGCCGATAAGGTTATCCGGCCGGTACTGGATTTTATGCAGACGATGCCTGCTTTCGTTTACCTTATTCCTGCCATTTTATTTTTTTCCGTTGGTAACGTTCCTGGGGTAGTGGCAACAGTTGTTTTCTCGCTTCCACCTGCTGTGCGTCTTACCAGTCTTGGAATACGTGGAGTCCCCGAGGAGGTTGTTGAGGCAGCCCAATCATTTGGTAGTACCAAAAGACAGCTGCTTTTTAAGGTTCAGATTCCTCTGGCTATGCCTACTATCCTTGCGGGAGTCAACCAGGTGATCATGCTTGCGTTGTCTATGGTTGTTATTGCTTCTATGGTAGGAGCGGCTGGATTGGGTGAACGTGTTTACTCCGGAATTTTGCAGGCAAAAGTAGGATTGGGATTCGAAGCCGGACTTGGAATTGTAATATTAGCTATAATTCTTGACCGTGTTACCCAGGCGCTGGGAGGTCTTGGAAAGAAATAAAGATAATAACTGCTTTGTGCTGATAAAGACAAAGTGATTCTATAATATGCTGAGAATTTGTTTTTAGCATGTTACTGTTGATTTTAAATGACCTGGTAAGCAGGTTGAAATCAAACCATTAAAACGAATATGATTATGAAAAGAAAAATTGCAAAAGTTCTAAATCTTGTAGCTGCTGTTGCTATTGTTTTTGCCGTTGCTTCATGTGCCGGAAAACAGCAGAAGAAAGAAGTTTTTATTCCTTATCCAAATTGGTCTGAAGGAATTGCGATGACTCATCTGGCCAAAGTTTTTCTGGATCAGAAGGGGTACGATGTAGAGATTAAACCTATTGAGCCAGGACCAATTTATGCTTCTTTGTCCAAAGGAGATGCCGATGTGTTTTTGGATGCGTGGTTGCCCAACACCCATGGTGAATACTGGGAGCGCTTTGGGGATAAAATTGACCATATTGGAACCGCTTTCCCTGGTGGAACTACAGGACTGGTTGTCCCCAGTTATGTAACCATTGACAGTATCACTCAGCTGAATGATTATGTGGAAGAATTTGGCGGTGAGATTATCGGAATTGGTAGTGGAGCCGGTATTCATAAAAATACATTGAAAGCGATTGACGAATACGGCCTTAATTTCAAGCAGGTAACTTCTTCTGGTACTGCTATGGTAGCTGCTTTGGAAGGAGCTATTCAGAAAGAAGAGTGGATTGTTATTACCGGATGGAAACCTCATTTTAAGTGGGCACGCTACGATATCAAATATCTTGAGGATCCCAAAGGAGTTTACCCGAAAGATGAGATGCGTATTTTGGCGCGTAAAGGGTTTGCTGAAGACTTTCCTGAACTGGCAGAATTTTTCGGTAATTTTGAGCTCCAGGAAGACAAGCTTTATGAGCTAATGGACGATGTTAAAAACGCGAACGATCCTATCGATGGAGCCAACCAGTTTTATCAAAACAACAAAGCGTTGGTTGAGGGTTGGTTTCCAGCAGCTGAATAATCGGTAATTGCCCGAAAAAAAATAAACCGGGATCCTTTTTGGGGATCCCGGTTTATTTTTTTTATTACACGTATAGTCCTAAAATCATTAGCGGTATTCATTCCAGCTTTTGATGGAGATATCACTAATATCCATTTTGCAGAATGCATAAATAAATGCACTTGCCAGACGGGCATTGGTGATTAATGGAATGTTGAAATCGATCGCATTTCTGCGGATTCTGTATCCATTGCGCAATTCTCCTTTGCTGAGGTTTTTGGGGATGTTTATCACCAGGTCTATTTTCTTCTCTTTGATGTAGTCCAGTGTATTGGGCTGTTTGTCCGGCTCATCGGGCCAATAGAGCATTGTGCTTTTTATTCCGTTTTCCTCAAAGAACTTATGGGTTCCGGCAGTTGCAAATATATTATAGCCTTTTTCCTCCAGCATCTTGGCACTTTGGAGCATTTCAACTTTGCTTCTTAGCGGACCGGAAGAAATCAGGATGTTTTTTTCCGGAAGTTTATAGCCTACTGCCAGCATAGATTGCAATACGGCATCATAGTAGTTGTCACCTATACAACCAACCTCGCCTGTTGATGCCATGTCAACCCCCAGAACAGGATCCGCATTAAGCAAGCGGGAGAATGAGAATTGTGGGGCTTTGATGCCTACATAATCAAGCTCAAAAATACTCTTGCTTGGTCTTTCCACCGGAAGGTTCAACATTACACGTGTGGCAATATCAATGAGGTTGATTTTCAAAACTTTCGATACAAACGGAAAACTTCTGGAGGCCCTCAGGTTGCATTCAATAACTTTGATGTCATTGTCTTTGGCCAGCAACTGCATATTGAACGGGCCTGAAATATTCAGCGCCTTTGCAATCTGACGGGCAATTCTTTTGACCCTTCTGATGGTCTCAATATAAAGCTTCTGCGGAGGGAATACGATCGTTGCATCTCCGGAGTGTACTCCTGCGAACTCAATATGCTCTGAAATGGCGTATGCGATCATCTCGCCGTTTTTAGCTACTGCATCAATTTCTATTTCTTTGGCTTGCTCAATGAACTCTGAAACGACTACCGGATATTGTTTGGAAACATTAACTGCGAGTTCCAGAAAGTGCTCCAGTTCTTCTTCATTGGAAACCACATTCATTGCCGCACCGGAAAGCACGTAAGAGGGACGCACCAGGACAGGGTAACCTACCTCATCAATGAACTTATAAATATCTTCAATTGAAGTGAGCTCACTCCAGCGTGGCTGATCAATATCTAAATCATCCAAAAGTGATGAAAACTTTTGTCTGTTTTCTGCACGGTCAATATCCTCAGGAGAGGTTCCCAGTATTGGGACATTGGTTTTATGCAGACGCATGGCCAGATTGTTCGGAATCTGCCCGCCCACAGAAACGATCACACCTTTCGGGGTTTCGAGATCCGTAACATCCAGTACTCTCTCAAGCGTAAGCTCATCGAAGAACAGCCTGTCGCACACATCGTAGTCAGTACTAACCGTTTCGGGATTGTAGTTGATCATTACCGAACGGTATTTTTGTTTATTGATGGTGTCAATGGCATTTACACTACACCAGTCGAATTCGACGCTGGAGCCAATACGATAAGCCCCCGAACCGAGTACCACTACCGATCTTCCGTCATTTTCAAACTCAATATCGTGATATTCCCCGTTGTAGGTGAAATACAGATAGTTGATTTGTGCCGGAAACTCTCCTGCCATTGTGTCGATTTGTTTTACAACCGGAAGGATGTTGCGCTTTTTTCTATGATTTCTGACCTCAAGGAGGTGTTTTTCCATGTCCGAATCTTCAGGTTTGAGCACAATTCTGGCCACCTGAAAATCGGAGTATCCCATTTGCTTGGCGCTCCGGAGCAGTTCATCCGGAAGTTCTTCCAGTGAATTGTATCCGACCATTTCGTTTTTCAGGTCGGTGATGTTTTTGAGTTTATCCAGAAACCATTTGTCAATCTTTGTCAGGTCGTGGATCTCATCCACCGTAGCTCCGTTCTGAAGCGATTCTGATATGGCGAAAATGCGCTGATCTGTTGGTTCTGCCAGTTCTGTTTCCAGGACAATGTCTTTTAACGCCTGGTTTGCCACAAATCCATGCATTCCTTGTCCTACCATTCGCAGACCTTTCTGCATGGCCTCTTCAAAAGTGCGTCCTATGGCCATAATTTCACCCACACTCTTCATGCTGGAGCCAATTTGCTTGGATACACCGGAGAACTTGTTCAGATCCCATCTCGGAATTTTGCAAACGATGTAATCCAGAGCCGGCTCAAAAAATGCAGGTGTTGTTTTAGTTACTGAATTTTTAAGCTCAAAAAGTCCGTATCCCAGGCCGAGTTTGGCTGCTACAAATGCCAGCGGGTATCCGGTGGCTTTTGATGCCAGGGCACTGGAGCGTGAAAGGCGTGCGTTTACTTCAATAACGCGGTAATCCTCTGAATAAGGGTCTAAAGCATACTGGACATTACATTCACCTACTACACCTATGTGTCTGATGATTTTGATGGCCAGTTCCCGAAGTTTGTGGTATTCCGAATTGGTAAGTGTTTGTGATGGAGCAACAACAATGCTTTCACCAGTGTGGATTCCAAGCGGGTCGAAATTCTCCATGTTACATACCGTGATGCAATTGTCGTAGCTATCTCTAACTACCTCGTATTCAACCTCCTTCCATCCCTTAAGTGATTCCTCCACAAGAATCTGCTTGGAGTAGGAGAGCGCATTGTCTGCCCGCTTGATGAGTTCGGTTTCATTTGAGCAAAACCCGCTTCCCATACCGCCCAGTGTGTAGGCAGCACGTATAATAATGGGATATCCCATCTTGTCAGCGGCTTTCACTGCGTCCTGAACTGATGTTACCGCAACACTTTTGGGTGTTTTGACATCAATCTCATCCAGTTTGCCGGCAAATATTTCCCGATCTTCAGTATCAATGATTGCCTGAATGGGGGTACCTAATACTTCGAGGTTGTATTTTTCCAGGATGCCTTGCTCGAATAGTTGAATTCCACAGTTTAATGCTGTCTGGCCTCCAAATGCCAGCAAAATTCCTTCCGGTTTTTCTTTTTTTATTACCTGCTCTACAAAGTAAGGGGTTACCGGCAAAAAATAAATCTTATCGGCCACCTTTTCGGATGTCTGAACCGTAGCAATATTGGGGTTGATGAGGATGGTTTCGATACCCTCCTCCTGAAGGGCTTTCAGGGCTTGTGAGCCTGAGTAGTCAAACTCCCCTGCTTCGCCGATTTTGAGGGCTCCCGAACCCAGGATTAGCGCTTTTTTGATGTCCTTCTTCATTGGTTGATCGTTTTTTGTGGTGCTTTTAGGGCAAACCTGTTTTCCGGGATGCAAAGGTACATTATTCTTTATTAACCTCAATGCTAAAGAAGTAAAATTTGTATATTTTTTGAATATGTGAATTCAGGTTATTGTAAAATATATCTGGAATTGTTGCTGGATCTCTTTTTTGATGCTGACTTTGTGGTGTTTGGTGGTAGATTAAAAAAATGCAAAAAAATACGTATAAATTTTTGTAGTTAATGAAAGATGAATAAATTTGCATTCGTATTTGAATAATTATTCCAAGTAATAATACCTGTTGTAAAACGAACGATTTGTCTCTTTGGATTGAAATAATTGCCAAAGGGATGATTTTGTTTTTTCTGATATGAAGATAAAAACACAAAGACTAAACATTATTCGGCAACTTATATCCGAACACAAAGTTGGGAGTCAGGAAGATTTGTTGAATTTATTGGAGCAGGAGGGTTTTTCCACTACTCAGGCTACTCTTTCCCGCGATCTTAAGGCTCTTAAGGTTGCCAAGCGTCCGGATGTTGACGGTGGATATGCTTATGTTTTGCCAGAAGACAATGACGATAAGGATGAAGTGGAAGGTGGCGAAGTTTTTCCGGTTAGCGGGCTGGAATCTATCGAGTTTTCCGGAAATATGGCGGTTATTAAGACCCGGCCTGGATTTGCCAACAGTATAGCTTCGGTAATAGATAGTCACGGGCCTTATGAGGTGCTGGGGACGATTGCCGGAGATGACACCATATTGCTGATAAGTAAAGAGGGGGTTTCGCGCCCGGATGTAATAAATGCTTTGTCGCTGTTTATGCCCGGGTTGAAAAAGAAATTGGTGTAGTATTGCGCTTTTTGAATTGGGACTAAATGACACAGGGAAATAATATAAAGATACATATTGCCTCAGAGGATCATCTTCCTTATGTGGACACGATTCTGGAAACTATTGCTGATGCTGCGAAGATACGTGGAACAGGTATTGCCAAACGGAATCCTGACTACATTAAGTCAAAGATTGTGGAAGGAAAAGCCATCATTGCGTTGAATGGAGAAGAATTTGCCGGATTCTGCTATATCGAATCATGGGGACATGAGAAATTTGTAGCTAATTCGGGTTTGATTGTGGTGGATAAATTCCGCGGACAGGGTTTGGCCAAAAATATCAAGCGTAAAGCTTTTGAGTTGTCCAGGCAAAGATATCCGGATGCTAAAATCTTTGGATTGACTACCGGATTGGCTGTAATGAAGATTAATTCTGAACTGGGGTATAAGCCGGTTACTTTTTCCGAGCTTACCGATGATGAACAATTCTGGAAAGGTTGCCAGAGTTGTGTGAATTATGACATATTGATGCGAACCAACCGAAAGCACTGCTTGTGTACAGGCATGTTGTTCGATCCGGCCAGAGATGGGCGGTCAGAGACCATACCTCAGAAAAAACTAAGTGTTTATGAGCGGTGGTTAAGGTTTAAGAGATTTGTCTTTTTGGGTGGGACTAAAAAGAATAATAATAAAAAAGGGAAACGGAACTTGTTGAAAAGTTTTTTCGCTGCGCTGTTTGCCTGAAACATCATAATCGATAAAAATGAGTAAAAAAGTTGTACTTGCTTTTAGTGGAGGATTGGATACCTCTTTTTGCGTAAAATATCTGAAAGAAGAAAAAGGACTTGAAGTGTATTCTGCCCTTGGAAACACTGGTGGTTTTTCTGACGAAGAGCTAGAGATTATTGAGAAGGGCGCCTTCAGTTTAGGCGTTGAAGATCATGTAAATCTTGATGTGACAGGTTTGTATTACCGTAACTGTATTCGCTATATGATCTATGGTAATGTATTGAAGAACAATACTTACCCATTGTCTGTTTCGTCCGAACGCATTTTTCAGGCAATGGCCATTGTCGATTATGCACGCAAAATAGGGGCGAAATATATTGCACATGGAAGTACGGGAGCCGGAAATGATCAGATCCGTTTTGACCTTACTTTTCAGATTTTGGCGCCTGAAATAGAAATTATAACCCCAATTCGTGATCTTACTCTCTCGCGTGAAGATGAAATTGAGTACCTCAAAGCTCGTGGGGTAAACAAGGATTGGACTAAGATGGCCTATTCCATTAATAAAGGAATCTGGGGTACCAGTGTAGGAGGTAAAGAAACACTCACCACCGATCAGAATCTGCCTGAAGAGGCTTATCCCAGTCAGTTGCAAAAAGAGGGCAGCGAAGATATGGTTCTTACCTTTAATAAGGGAGAACTAAGTGCTGTGAATGGAGAGCAATTTGCCAATCCGGTGGATGCGATTCGCAAAGTGGAAACTTTAGGTAGTGCCTATGCTATTGGACGTGATACACATGTTGGCGATACGATTATCGGGATTAAGGGACGGGTTGGTTTTGAAGCAGCAGGTCCAATGATGATTATTAAAGCGCATCACCTATTGGAGAAGCACACCCTTACCAAGTGGCAGCTCTACTGGAAAGAGCAATTAGGTAACTGGTATGGTATGTTGTTGCACGAAGCTCAGTATCTCGAACCTGTAATGCGTGATATTGAAGCATTTTTGGAACATTCACAGACCAACGTCTCAGGCGATGTGATCCTGAAATTACATCCTTACCGGTTCGAATTGGTAGGAATTCGCTCTGAGCATGATCTGATGAACAGTGGTTTTGGCGATTACGGAGAAGTAAACAAAGAATGGGATGGAGATGATGTGAAAGGGTTTACCAAATTGATGAGTAACTATCTGAAAATATTCAATAAGGTAAATGGCTTTGGTGTGGAAACCGGAGGAGAAGGTTAAGTGGAGATGTTTTCAGATACCATCTAAAAAAGTATAACATTCAGTTGAACTGAACAGCGATTTGCAGAACATGATTAAAGTTGGAATAGCAGGAGGAGCCGGGTATACTGCCGGAGAATTGGTACGCATTTTACTGGGGCATCCCGGGGCATCCATACAATGGATTCATAGTAGCAGTAATGCCGGAAATCCTCTGAGTGATGTACATACCGATTTGCTGGGAGATACCGAGCTGGTTTTTTGTGAAAGTATGGATTTTACTGCCATAGACGTTGTGTTTCTCTGTATGGGACATGGCAAGTCTGTGACTTTTATGAAAGAAAATCAGCTTCCTGCCGGACTCAAAGTAATTGATCTGAGCAATGATTTCCGTTTAAATCGTTCCGATAACGAATTTGTTTATGGTTTGCCTGAAGTTAACCGGGAGGAGATTCGGTCGTGTCGTTATCTGGCCAATCCCGGGTGTTTTGCAACTTCTATTCAGCTGGCTCTTTTGCCGCTTGCTGCAGAACAGCTTCTTGATGAGATACATGTGCACGCCATCACTGGTTCTACAGGTGCGGGTCAGGCTCCTTCGGGAACGACTCACTTTAGCTGGCGAAATGGCAATGTTTCTGTTTACAAGGCTTTTGGTCATCAGCACCTGGATGAAATGAATGAAACAATGCGTACGATGATGCCCGGATTTAAAGCGCCGTTCAACTTTGTGCCGATCCGTGGAAATTTCTCCCGTGGCATACTGGCATCTGTATATCTCGATTGTAAGGTGGATGAGCGCAGAGCCGTGGAGTTGTTTAAAGCGTTTTACAGCGGCCACCCTTTTGTTACAGTTTCTCAAAAGCCTGTTGATATAAAACAAGTGGTAAATACCAACAAATGTTTGCTACACGTTAAAAAGCACGGAGATAAGCTGCATATAGTGAGTGTTATTGACAATCTTACGAAAGGTGCCTCAGGGCAGGCTGTTCAAAATATGAATTTGATGTTTGGTTTGGACGAATCGGAGGGGCTACGACTAAAGCCAGTGGCTTTTTGAGATAGAATAAGGGTTGTTTTTTACGGTTTAAATTTAGGTGTTCATTTTTTTTCAATCCCACACCCAACGATTCGTTTGTCGCTGCACTACTTTAAGTGCAGCGACATTACCAAACCAATATTAAAAGTTTTTCCCGTTTAATTGAATTGCATTGATTTTTGATGGGTTATTCTTTCATCAGACCAATGTTTTAGATAAATTTTCTACGAATGAACTTATTCGATGTATATCCGCTGATGAATGTTACTCCCGTATCGGGAAGTGGTTGTTATATTACTGACGACAAGGGGACAGAGTATCTTGACTTATATGGGGGACACGCCGTTATCTCTATAGGACATGCTCATCCGCATTATATTCAGCGCATCGAAGAGCAGTTAAAGCGTATTGGATTTTATTCCAATTCGATCATAAACCCTTTGCAGCAGGAACTTGCCCATAAATTGGGTGAAATATCCGGCTTGGAGAATTATGCACTTTTTTTGTGTAACAGTGGGGCTGAAGCCAATGAAAATGCCTTGAAACTGGCTTCTTTTGCGACCGGGAAAAAACGAGTCGTAGCCTTTAATAAGGCATTTCACGGTAGAACTTCAGCTGCTGTGAGTGTTACCGACAATGAGCGCATTCGTGCCAATATCAATCGTGGGGCTGATGTGGTATTTTTGCCACTCAATGATGCCGGACTTGTGGAAGAGGAGTTGAAGGCCGGAGATGTTTGTGCTGTTATTATTGAAGGTATTCAGGGTATAGGAGGCGTTCAGATTCCTGATGTCTCTTTTCTCCAAGCACTTGAGCAATTGTGCAAAAAGTATAAATGCAAACTCATTCTGGACGAAATTCAGTCCGGTTATGGAAGGAGTGGATTATTTTTTTCATTTCAGCAAGCGAGTATTAAACCAGATATAGTAACAACAGCCAAAGGAATGGCCAACGGTTTTCCTATTGGTGGTGTTTTGATTAGTCCTGATATTGAGCCCCGGCACGGAATGTTGGGTGCAACGTTTGGAGGTAATTACCTTGCATGTGCTGCCGGACTTGCAGTGCTGGAGGTAATAGAATCTGAGGATCTGATGAAGAATGCTGCTAAAACAGGGGAATTTCTGTTGACAGAGCTGGGTAAGATGAGTGGTATTAAAGAGGTGCGAGGCCGAGGCCTGATGATTGGGCTGGAATTCAATGGTGAAGTGGCACCTCTTCGGAAAAAACTGTTGCAGGAAGAACATATTTTTACAGGTGTTTCTTCTACCAATATCATTAGATTGCTGCCACCGCTCTCGCTCACAGTGGAGCAGGCATCTGTCTTTACCCGGGCTTTGGGCCGCCTTCTGGCTCCCTAAACCCTTAAGCTTATGATTGATTCTTATTGGAATGAAGAGTGGAGAGAAATTCCCTTTGAGAAGGGGGCATTGAGAAAACGTTATGCGGTATCCAACTATGGACGTGTTATCAGCTATTGTGCTGATGACAGACGTGACGCAGTGATTGTAAAGGGTGGGGTATTAAAAGGCTACAGAACCCTGCCTCTCAGACCCTTCGGGCGTTCAACTACTTTTTATGTCCACAAACTTGTTGCTGAGAGTTTTATCGATAAGAAACATGAAGATCAACAGTTTGTAATCCACCTTGATTACAATAAATGCAATAATTTTGTGGAAAACTTGCGCTGGGCCAATAAAAAGGATATGTTTGGGCATCAGCAAGGAAATCCCTCAGTGTTGGAGGGACGCAAAAAGATGAAGGGACGTAAGCCTTGTGAAGGAGCCAAGCTTACCGATACGCAGGTGATGTTGTTGAAAAAGAGAATCTCTGATCCGGAGCGTAAAACACGACTCAAGATTATTGCTCGTCAGTTTGGAATTAGTGAAATACAGCTGCACAGGATCAAACGCGGCGAAAACTGGGCACACGTCAAAATCCAGGAAAAGCCAGTTGTTGAAGAAAAGTAAAATCGAATCTGAATGATCAGAAAAATTGCAATTATAGGAGGTGGAAATCTGGGAACCGCCATTGCCAAAGGCCTGGTGACGTCGAAAAAACCGTTTGAAGGTGAGATTGTGGTTACCCGGCGCAGGGTGCACCTCATCAAGTCGCTGGAAAAATATGGGATTGCTGTCGGACAGGACAATGTTGAAGCTACACGTAATGCCGATTTGGTAATCCTGGCTGTGAAGCCATATCAATTGAACGATATTCTGGCTGAAATAGAACCTTCTTTTTATGAAAATATGTTGTTGATCTCTCTGGCTGCAGGTGTTGATTCTCAACAAATTTCCGAAATGGCCTCAGGACGAAAGGGGATTTTCAGAGTGATGCCTAATACCGCTATTTCTATTGGAGAGTCCATGACTTGTATCTCTTCTTTTATGGCTACTGAAGAGCAGGAGGTAATTATTCGGGAATTATTTGAACCCACCGGCACCGTTCAGTTTATTCCGGAGGAGTTGATGGCTTCGGCTACTGTGTTGGCAGCTTGTGGTATTGCATTCGCTTTGCGGTTTATTCGGGCTGCAACTCAAGGAGGTGTTGAAATTGGTTTTGGCTCAGATCTGGCCCTCAAGATTGCGTCTCAGACAGTTAAAGGTGCTGCCGAGTTGATTATCAGAGGCGAAACTCACCCTGAAGCTGAAATTGATAAGGTGACAACCCCGCGTGGAATTACGATCTCAGGGCTTAATGAGATGGAGCACCAGGGATTTAGCTCCTCGCTCATTAAAGGCTTGATTACTTCATTCGAAAAAATAGAAAACGGAAGTAAAAAGAAGTGACAAAATCTGATTTATATTATAGGTCAATTACTATAAAAGTAGGATCCAATGTTCTTACATGCCCTGATGGCACCCTGAACCTCGAGCGCATAGCACATTTAACCTCCCAGATTTCGGAGTTGCATAAACTGGGGATTCACGTTATTTTAGTTTCCAGTGGAGCTGTGGCGGCAGGAAGAAGCATGGTGACAAATAAAATAGCCAGAGACCCTGTGTCCGAAAGGCAATTGCTCTCAGCTGTTGGACAAGTGAAGTTGTTAAATATTTATTCCGAGCAGTTTGCTGCAAACGGGCTCACCTGTTCCCAGGTTTTGGTGACCAAACAGGATTTTAGTACGCGAGAGCATTATCTGAATATGAAGAATTGTTTATCGGTATTGCTTGATAACAATATTGTCCCAGTCATTAATGAGAATGATGCAGTTTCTGTAACAGCTCTGATGTTTACGGATAACGATGAGTTGGCAGGTATGGTTTCGTCCATGATGAGTACCGATGCCTTGTTTATTCTCAGTAATGTGGATGGAATCTTTACAGGAATGCCCGGAGAAGCCGGCTCTGAACTTGTTTCTCTGATCAGAGAAGGAGAGGATGATCTGGAGAAATATATATCTACCACCCGGAGCAATTTTGGACGCGGCGGAATGCTGACGAAATGCAGAGTTGCCCGAAAAACAGCTGATTCCGGTGTTGCTGTACATATTGCCAACGGAACCAGGGATAACATTATTTTTGATCTGGCACAGAAACCTGATCAGGTTAAACACACCCGGTTTGAACCCAATAGCCCTAAGCCTGCCATAAAAAAATGGATGGCTTATGCCGAAGGATTTGCCAAGGCCGAGGTTGAAATAAATGCCGGAGCCCGGGCCGCATTGACGGGGGCGAAAGCCCGTAGTTTGCTTCTTGCCGGAGTTGAGGCCTTTCGGGGAGATTTTAAAAAAGGAGATCTCTTGAGAATTCGTGATAAAAACCGGATACTTATCGGTATAGGAAGAGCTCAATATGACAAATCTGTTGCGCTGCGCCATCTGGAAGATCCACGTTATCGACCATTAGTGCATTACGATTACCTGTTTATTTATCCGGAGGTGCATTGATTTTAGGATTCTTTTTTATTTGCAAATGGTTGTATATTTCCATTTTAAAGAATATCCTGGTTCGAATCCGATCAGTGAGTGAAAAGAAACCTTTTTGTTGTTCGAAAAAATAATTTTTCCCAAAAGAGAACATTAAAAATACAGGAATATGACCAATCTGGATCAATTCGTAAAAGCCAGAGATGCTGCCCGGCTAATGGTGCGGCTTGACGATAGTCTTATCAGAAAAGTCCTGCTTGACCTGGCTGAAAGTATGGTTGCCAAAACGGCTTTGCTGTTGAGTGCCAATAAAAAAGATCTGGAACGTATGCCGGAGTCAGATCCCAAATATGACCGGCTGAAGCTTACTGCCGACCGAATTGAGGGAATTGCATCCGATATGCGCGATGTGGCCGGAATGCCATCTCCTCTGGGGGAGCTGCTGGCAGAGCGAACTATGCCTTCGGAGTTGAAGTTGAGGAAAGTTACCGTTCCTATCGGGGTGGTTGGGGTAATATATGAAGCCCGGCCCAATGTAACATTCGATGTTTTTTCACTTTGTTTTAAATCCGGAAATGTTTGTGTGCTGAAAGGCGGTCAGGATGCCTGGCACTCCAATCTTGCCGCAGTCGGGATTATTCGTGAATGTCTGGCTTCTCATTCGGTGTCATCCGATGTGGTTCAATTGCTGCCACCGGACAGGGAAGCTGCCCGTGACCTTATGCAGGCCGATGGATTTGTGGATGTGCTGATTCCCCGAGGATCTCAGGGATTGATCAACTCTGTGCGTGAAGGATCCAAAATTCCTGTTATTGAAACGGGTGCCGGTATTGTTCATACCTATGTGGATGTTTCTGCAAATCTTGAGAAGACAAAAAAAGTGGTTTTTAATGCCAAAACACGACGGCCCAGTGTTTGTAATGCCTTGGATTGCATGGTGTTGCATTGTGGCCGGTTGAGCGATTTGCCGGAAATGGTGGCAGCAATGGCACTGAAGAATGTGGTCATTGAAGCAGATGATCGGGCTTTTCAGATGCTGGAAAAACATTATCCGGAGAGTCTTCTGGAGAAAGCCGGTGAGGAATCTTTCGGGACTGAGTTTTTGAGTTATCGCATGGCCATTAAAGTTGTTGATAATTTGGATGAGGCCTTGAAACATATTTCAAAATACAGCTCTAAGCACAGTGAAGCGGTGATGGCTGAAGATGCAGATGTGATTGCCCGCTTTTTTAATGAAGTGGATGCCGCAGCGGTTTATGCCAATACTTCCACTGCCTTTACCGACGGAGCACAGTTTGGATTGGGGGCTGAAATAGGCATCAGTACCCAAAAATTACATGCCCGCGGTCCCATGGGACTTAAAGAATTGACCAGCTATAAATGGCTGATAGAAAGTGATGGAGTTGCGCGTTCATAGCGGTCACAACTCTTATTTATTATAAACTCCTCCCTTTTCCATAAACGATATTTATTCAGAAAAGATATGAAACGATTTTTGAAACCTTCAGATATAGGAGACCTAAGCCAGGCGCTTAAAGAAGCCGCAGAGGTTAAGAATAATCCTTACGGACATCAACATCTGGGGAAAAATAAAACCATTGTGCTGATTTTTTTTAATTCCAGCCTTCGCACCCGGTTAAGTACTCAAAAAGCAGCAACCAACCTGGGGATGAATGTGATTGTGTTGGATATTAACAAGGACGGTTGGCAGCTGGAGACAGAGTTTGGCGTTGTAATGGACGGAGATAAACCGGAGCATATCCGTGAAGCTGTACCTGTGATTGGGCAATATTGCGATATAATTGCTGTGAGATCTTTTGCCAAATTTGAAAACAAGGAAGAAGACTACAGTGAGAATATCTTAAATCAGTTTATTGAATTTTCAGGAAGACCGGTTATTAGTATGGAGTCAGCCACCCGGCATCCGCTGCAGTCTTTTGCCGATCTTGTTACTATAGAAGAACATCGGTCGGTTGCTCGTCCCAAAGTGGTGTTGACCTGGGCACCTCACCCCAAGGCCTTGCCACAGGCTGTTCCCAACTCTTTTGTTGAATGGATGAAAGAAGCGGATGTTGATTTGACGGTAACTCATCCCGAAGGCTATGAACTTGCTCCCGAATTTATGGAGGGTGTTAAGGTCGAATACGATCAGAAAAAGGCTTTTGAAGGGGCTGATTTTATTTATGCCAAAAGTTGGGCAAGTTTTTCGGAATATGGTAAGGTGCTTTCAACTGATCGCAACTGGACTGTGGATGAGGAAAAAATGGCGCTCACCAATAATGCCAAATTTATGCATTGTCTGCCTGTCAGAAGAAATATGATTGTGAGTGATGGGGTGATCGACAGTCCAAATTCCATCGTAATACAGGAGGCTGCAAACAGGGTAGTTTCCGCACAGACAGTTTTGAAAAGAATGCTTGAATCGCTTTGATAGACAAAAACTGATAGCTGAAAATGGATCAACAACTAACGATTGTAAAAGTAGGGGGTAAGATTTTGGAGAGCCAGGAGACCCTTCTCCAGTTTATCGAAGACTTCTCTGCCTTGCCTGGCCCCAAGGTGCTGGTTCATGGTGGTGGCCGTTCTGCGACTACTATGGCTGCCCGGTTGGGGCTTGAGACCAAAATGGTAGAAGGCAGACGCATTACAGACAAGGATATGTTGGAAGTGGTGACCATGGTGTACGGAGGGATGGTGAATAAGAACGTGGTGGCAGCCATGCAGGCCAGGGGTATTAATGCTTTTGGTGTTACAGGGGCTGATTTTAACCTGATTAAAGCTCATAAGCGTACTGGAACCACTATCGATTATGGATTTGTGGGCGATGTGGATGAGGTAAATGTTTCATCTTTGGTGTCGCTCGTTAAGCAGGGTGGGGTACCTGTTGTGGCTCCGCTTACCCACGATGGAGCAGGTCAGTTGCTAAATACCAATGCAGATACAATTGCGTCTTCGTTGGCTGCCGGCTTTGCGGATGTGATGGATACCAGACTTGTTTTTTGTTTCGAAAAACCGGGAGTATTGATCAATCCTGATGACGATACATCTGTTATGCCCTTTCTGAACCGGGAGCTTTTTAATATGTATCGGAACGAAGGTATTATTTCAGAAGGGATGGTTCCAAAACTCGAAAATGGGTTTAATTCTCTTGCCAGTGGAGTGTTGGAAGTGGTAATTACCAATACCGATGGTTTGTCTGTACCGGGAAGCGGAACTACATTGGGGGAGTGATTTTTATGTAGTTGGCTGCTCCGGTTAATGCCCGGTCTGGTTGATTAGTGAATTTTAGAAAATTGAAGCCCCGGGTGGTTTCTGTGGTAACTTACAGGGCTTCAAATATCTCATTTTTAATACATTTCTTATACCGGATGCTTTGATATTCGGATGTTAAGAAATTGCAGATTGTTTCTTTATGGATTTACATCCTTATACTTCTGATGCCATTCAATTGCTGAAGCAAATGATATCTATTCCTTCCTACAGCAGAAAGGAGAAGGAAGTGGCTGATATGTTCGAGCAATTTTTGTTGTCAAAAGATTTACTTCCGCAAAGAAAAGGAAATAATCTCTGGGTCAGATCCAGCGACTTCTCTGCAGAGAAACCCACTATTCTTTTTAACTCGCATCTTGATACTGTAAAGGAATTGGATTCATGGTCTTACGATCCATTCTCTCCTTCCGAAAAAGAAGATCGAATCTATGGATTGGGCAGCAATGATGCCGGAGCATCTGTTGTTTCTTTATTGGCTGTTTTTCGTTTTCTCGAGGAGACCCGGCAATCCTATAATTTTATTTTCTCTGCTACCGCTGAAGAAGAAATTTCAGGGGATAATGGTGTGGCTTCCATTCTTGGTGATTTGGGCGAGATAAGTCTTGGAATCGTAGGAGAACCTACGCAGATGGATATGGCTGTTGCCGAAAAAGGGCTGATGGTCATAGATGGCGAGGTGGCCGGAAAAAGTGGACATGCTGCCCGCGAAGAGGGTGTCAATGCCATTTATGAGGCATTACCCGTAATTGAATGGTTTCGGTCTTATGAATTTCCTGAAAAGTCAGCTTTTCTTGGGCCGGTTAAAATGACCGTTACCGGTATCCAGAGTGGTTCACAGCACAATGTTGTTCCTGATGTCTGCCGGTTTGTGGTGGATGTTCGCGTAAATGAGTTTTATCGTAACGAAGAGCTGTTTCAAATCATTCAGAAACAGGTCGGGTGTCAACTGAAAGCCCGTTCGTATCGGTTGAACAGTTCCTCTATTCCGGTAGACCATCCGCTGGTGAAGCGTGGAGGAGAGTTGGGAATGAAGAATTACGGATCTCCAACAACTTCAGATCAGGCACGCCTGCCTTTTACTACCGTAAAAATCGGGCCCGGAGATTCAGCCCGTTCACATACTGCGGATGAATTTATATGTAAATCAGAAATCATTAAGGGTATAGAAAAATACTTTGAATTGCTTAATGGATTGAATATTCATTCAATTTGAAATGTTTAAAAATAAAGTGCCAAAGTAGGATTAATTGTCTTTTTTTGTGCGAATATTAAAATAATCGGTTATTTTTGTGGCGCTTTCGACTTTTCGATTTCAATTTGGGAACAAACTGTAAGTGAATTTTCAATATTAAAAAATGAATAATATTCATTTTTCCAGATTCTTACAGTAGCCCTCGATGATTTTTCTGCAATGTTTTGATTTTATTCTTGCTAACGAAATTGTTTTATGAAGCTTTGGGATAAAGGTACTGATACCAATAAGAAAATTGAATCTTTCACTATTGGTAAGGATCGTGAACTGGATTTGTTTCTGGCCCCTTTTGATGTGGTGGGAACCATTGCCCACTCTGTCATGCTTGGGGAGGTGGGATTGCTGCAGGAGTCTGACGTAAAAGCATTGCTTCCGGAATTAAAGAAATTGTATAAAAATGCAATTCAGGGCGATTTTGTTATTGAAGAAGGGATTGAGGATGTGCATTCTCAGGTAGAGATGGAATTGACCCGTAAGCTTGGAGATATAGGGAAAAAAGTGCATAGTGGTCGCTCTCGAAATGATCAGGTGTTGCTCGATCTGAAACTTTTTGCCCGGGATCGGTTAATGGAGGTAACCCATTCCGTGGAAGCTTTATTTCGTGTCTTGCAGCAGCGTAGTGAGGCACATAAAACTGATTTGTTGCCCGGCTATACACATTTGCAGGTTGCAATGCCTTCTTCTTTTGGGTTGTGGTTTGGTGCCTACGCCGAAAGTCTGGTAGACGATCTCTGGTTTTTGCTGGCGGCCTGGCGTATTGTCAATCAAAATCCTTTGGGTGCTGCAGCCGGCTATGGAAACTCTTTTCCTCTTGACAGAAAAATGACTACCCGGCTATTGGGTTTTGATGATTTGAGCTACAATGTCGTATATGCGCAGATGGGACGTGGAAAAATGGAACGGTCAGTGGCCATGGCACTTTCGTCTATCGCCACCACATTGTCGAGGCTTGCGATGGACGCCTGTTTGTACATGAGCCAGAATTTTGGGTTTGTGAAGTTGCCCGACGCGTTTACCACTGGTTCCAGCATTATGCCACACAAGAAGAATCCCGATGTATTTGAATTGCTGCGTGCCCGTTGCAATAAAATAATAGATATGCCAAATCAGATTGCTTTGATTACGGGGAATTTGCCTTCTGGTTATTTTCGTGATATGCAGGTGACCAAGGAGGTTTTTATTCCTGCTTTCGATGAGCTGCTTAGCTGCATCGAACTGATGACGCTGGCGGTATCAAAAATGGAGATTTCAAAAAATATTATGGACAATGACCTGTATAAATACGCTTTTAGTGTAGAGGAGGTTAACAGGCGTGTGCTTGGAGGTATGCCATTCAGAGATGCTTATAAACAGGTTGGGATTGAAATTGAAAAGGGAGCTTTTTCACCGGACACTACTAATGTAAATCATACCCATGAGGGGAGCATCGGGAATCTGTGCAATGATCAGATAAAATCTAAAATGGATGCTTTGCTTCAACAATTTGGATTTGAGGATGTGCAGGAAGCAATAAATAAACTGATTACTTGATTAACCTAAAAACTTAGAATATGGCCTTTTTGAAAGAATTTGCAAAAGCCTCTGTTCAGTCGT
Source organism: Marinilabilia sp. UBA5340 (assembly GCA_002411085.1). Taxonomy (GTDB): domain Bacteria; phylum Bacteroidota; class Bacteroidia; order Bacteroidales; family Marinilabiliaceae; genus Marinilabilia. The sequence goes on from DHQK01000211.1 coordinate 93,516, forward strand.
GCGAGATTGATAAGGAGTTGTATTTACAGTATAATGTAAAGAGGGGTTTGAGGAATGCCGATTTTTCGGGTGTTTTGGTGGGACTTACCAATATTGGTGATGTGGTAGGTTATGATAAAGATGACCAGGATAATATAATTCCGGCCCATGGTTCGCTGTACTACAGAGGGATAGAGTTAAAAGATCTATGCAGGGGCTTTCAGGAAGACGGGCGCCATGGATATGAAGAGGCCGCATATCTTTTGTTGTCCGGGAAACTGCCTGATAAGGATCAGCTGAATATTTTTTCGCAGCAACTGGCTGTTGAACGTGAGTTGCCCGATTTTTTTTCCAAAAACATGATTCTTTCGCTTCGGGGACGGAGTATTATGAATATGCTTGCTCGTTCGGTGCTTGGTTTGTATACTGCGGACGATGATGCAGAAGTTTACTCACCGGAGAACCTTCTGAAACAATCCATGAGTCTGATTGCGAAATTTCCGGTTATTGTGGCTTATGCTTATTTTGGAATGCGTCATTCTTATCAACGCAAGTCGCTGATTATCCGTCATCCCCAGTCGGAATTAAGCGGCGCTGAGAACTTCCTTTATATGCTCAAAGGTAAAAAATATACAAAGCTGGAAGCTGATTTGCTGGATCTTTCTCTGGTTTTACATGCTGAACATGGTGGCGGAAATAACTCCTCTTTTACTACCCGCGTGGTTAGTTCTGCCCAGACTGATACTTATTCTGCTATTGCTGCAGCACTGGGCTCTCTTAAAGGTGGTTTGCACGGTGGAGCCAATCTGAAAGTTATTGACATGATGAATAATATCAAGCAGAATGTCAAGAACTGGGAGGATGAAAAGGAAGTGTCGGCTTATCTGGAAAAAATCCTGAATAAAAAAGCCAATGACGGAACCGGCAAAATATACGGAATTGGTCATGCCATCTACACCCTTTCTGACCCCAGAACTGTGCTTCTGAAAGAAAAGGCTGAGGAGCTGGCAAAGGAAAAAAATAAGGTTGCTGAGTTCAACCTATATGCAATGATTGAACGGCTTGCACCTGAAGTATTTTACAATTTTAAAGGCTCCAGTTCCAAGGTGGTATGTGCCAATGTGGATTTTTATTCCGGATTTGTTTATCAATGTCTCGAGATCCCCGAGGAGTTATATACCCCTATTTTTGCTGTAGCACGTATTGCAGGATGGTGTGCCCATCGCATTGAAGAGGTGACTTGTTCCAGCAGACGTATTATCCGACCTGCCTACAAGGCTGTGTACGCACGGTTGCAGTATACGCCGATTAGCAAAAGATAACTGAATAAAAAATACATATATTCTGTATATGAATAATAAATATTCAATAAATATTGAGAGAAGTGCGACTTAATGCAAAATAATTGCTAATTTTGTAACCTGACAAACCCTTATGGAATGCATTTACCCCTTTCTTAGTGTGGTAAATGCATTTTTTGCGGGAACAATGAGCGTCGGATTTTTAAAGATAATTGAAGTATGTCTGAATTTAAGCCTATCAGATTGGTTCTGGAAGACGGGACTGTTTTTAAAGGAAAATCTTTTGGATATCACAAGGCGGTTGCCGGGGAAGTGGTGTTTAATACCGCAATGACAGGGTATCCCGAAAGCCTTACAGATCCCTCCTACGAGGGGCAGATATTAGTTTCTACATATCCACTGGTTGGAAATTACGGGGTGCCCAAAGATGATAAAGAAAACGGCATCCCGAAATTTTATGAATCTGATCGTATTCATGTTTCCGGGTTTATTATTTCCGATTATTCGGTAGATTACAGTCACTGGAATGCACGCGGAAGCCTTGGTGACTGGCTGAAGCAGCATGAAGTTCCGGGCATTTTTGGTATTGATACACGGGCATTGACCAAAGTACTGCGTGAAAAAGGAACCATGCTGGGAAAAATTGAGACCGACGAAGATCAGGTTGATTTTTACGACCCAAATAAGGAAAATCTTGTAGCCCGGGTAAGCACCAAGGAGAAGATTACTTATGGAAACGGGAAGCATAAAATCGTATTGGTAGATACCGGTGGGAAATACAATATTGTACGTTGTCTGCTTAAGCGGGATACCACTATTACAATGGTTCCCTGGGATTATGATTTCAATAAGGATGATTTTGATGGTATCATGCTGGCCAACGGGCCTGGCGATCCACAAATGTGTGAGGCTACCATTCAGAATATCAGTAAAGCATTGAAAGGAAATAAACCTATTTTTGGTATTTGCCTTGGAAATCAGCTGCTGGGGACGGCTGCCGGAGGTTCTACGCATAAGCTCAAATATGGGCACAGGGCTCATAACCATCCTGTCATTAAAGTTGGTACCGGTACTTGTTATATTACCAGTCAAAATCATGGATTTGTTTTGGATACAGATTCTTTGAGCAGTGATTGGGAACCTCTTTTTGTGAATATCAACGATAAAACGAATGAGGGAATTCGTCACAAGACCAAGCCTTTTTTCTCTACGCAGTTTCACCCCGAGGCTTCGAGTGGTCCCACAGATACAGAGTTCCTTTTTGATGATTTTGTAGATTTGATTAAAAAATCCAAAGGAGAGAAATAATAATATGCTTGAATTTCTGCAAAAACACCAAAACTTTGAGGTTGTTTTCAGATTTCACATGCTTCTGATATTAAACAGCAAGGGCTTCGC
>DHQK01000211.1:96418-109321 GCA_002411085.1 Marinilabilia sp. UBA5340
GCGAAGCCCTTGCTGTTTAATAAAACTGTGTTAGTTGTAAGTTGCCTCTTCAGCTTCGGTTTCTTCTTTCCATTTTTTGTCAAACTGACGGATGGCATAAACCGAGGCAAAATAGCCTACAGCAACTGTAGCAAGCCATGACAGATATCCCAATATTGCAACAAAATAGCTCATGATCAAAGGTCTTTTGGTTTAATAAAAATGTGATTCTCCTGATGTTAATTCATCTTTCGTGATTTTCTTTTTGTTGATTGCTCTCCAGGTATACCAGATATATGCTGCTACAATCGGAACCATCAGCGAAACATAACTCATCACAGTCAGTGTAAAATGACTTGAGGAGGCTCTCATAATTGTGAGCGAACTTTGCATGTCTATACTGGATGGATAAAATGCTGTATTATTGAATCCAGCCACCAGAAATAGCGAGAACACAGCAAGAAAACTGCCCGGCCCGGTGAACCAGATGCCTGCAGCACTGCCCTTGAATAAACTGATGAAAATGCCGTAAAGTACCAAAACCACTGCTACAAGAAATAAAATGAGTACCACGGGCATTTCGATCAGGTTCAGGAAATACTTATTGGATTGCATAAATATTTCTCCTGATTCCGGATTAACAGCAAATCCGTCTTTGAACATCAGCCAGATAATGAATGTCAGAAAGAATATAAGAAAAGGGACTGCGTTGAACCACAGGTGTTTCTGTATCCTTTGTTCGATGTTTTCATCTTCAATGGCGTTGATGAAATAGAGCAAACCAAGGGTGCGGGCAAGAAAAAATACTGCCAGGCCCAGTGAGAGGTTGTGAACGTTAAGTAACAGTTCCAGCCCCCGGAAAGGGGATTGCCACTGAGTCTCGTTCATGTCGGTAAGCGTAAATTGCGATCCGGTGAAAAAACTGGCGACAACGACTCCCAGCAGAAAGGTGCCAATCAATCCGTTGATGAACAGAAATGTTTCGTAAGTTCTGGCACCAAATACATTGCCCGGTCGTGAACGAAACTCGTAAGATACAGCTTGCAATATAAAAGCAAAGAGTAAAATCATCCAGGCCCAGTAAGCCCCGCCAAAGCTTGTACTATAGAAGAGGGGGAACGAAGCAAAGAATGCTCCTCCGAATGTTACCAGTGTGGTAAAAGTGAATTCCCATTTCCGGCCCAGCGCATTGATGAGCATGGTGCGTTCATCCTTGTCTTTCCCAATCTGGTAAATCAATGTCTGACCACCCTGGACAAACATCAGGAATACCAATGCGCCGCCCAGTACAGAAATAATTATCCACCAGTATTGTTGCAGTGCTAAGTGTGAGAGTGATTCAAACATTATTTGGGTCCTCCTTCTTTTTAGGTCCTACTTTGATTTGTTTTATCATGATTTTTGCCTCTGCGATAAACAGGCCTATAAATGTGATGGAGAACAGGAAAAAGGTAATCAATACTGATTCTACATCTATTTGAGTTACTGCTTTCATGGTGGGCATTAAATCCTGAATAACCCAGGGCTGGCGACCTACTTCAGCGACAATCCAGCCTGCCTGTGATGCGATATATGCCAGAGGAATGGTCCAGACTCCTGCCCATAGCAGCCACTTTTTGTTATGCAACTGGTTGCGCATTACCAGGAAGAGAAAAATGGCAAAAAGACCAAGGAAAAGGCCACCTAGCATAACCATGATGTGGAAGGCATAAAAGGTCATGGAAATGGGCGGAACCATCTTGAATGCATTTTTTTCTATCTGTTCGGGATCGGGATCATAAAAATTCCCGTATCCAAAGTATTGAACATTGTTTTCAATGAATGAGGGATCTCTGAACTTTGCTTTCAGGCTCGCTGCTTCCGTTCCATTAGGGTCTTCTTTTTGGGCTGCTTTGAGCGCCCTTAAGGCTTGTTGAGCTTCATATCCTCTGATAATCTTTTCTTTGTAGGAGAGTATCCCCTGCTCTTCATTGCCCATTATCAAATCTTTCATGCCTGCCACATAGCTGTCGGTATCGCCATAAGCAAGCCAGGAAAGCATGGAGGGTATTTCTATTTTGAACAGGAAGTCGGCCTCACTGTCAGCATTCATGTTTTTATGAGTCTCATCTCCGCCCAGAACACCAAAAGCCACCAGCGGAGCGTTGGTTTGTCCTTCATACAGTGCTTCCATCGCAGCAAATTTCATGGGCTGTGTTTTTACAATCTCCTTGGCTGAGCTGTCACCTGTTCCAATCAGAACGATGGAGCTTATAAGCCCGAATACCGATGCGATAACAATGCTTCGTTTGGCCAGCAATTGCTCCCTGTTCTTGATGAGGAACCAGCTGCTTACACCGATTACAAAAATGGCAGCAAAAACAAATCCGGAGGTGATGGTGTGAACAAATTTGTTAACCGCTGTTTCGGAAAGAAAAACATCCCAGAAACTAATCATCTCATTTCGGGCGGTCTCCGGATTGAAAAAAGTACCGACGGGGTTTTGCATCCAGGCATTGGCAACCAGAATCCATACTGCACTCAAGCTGGCGCCAATGGCTGTGAGCCATGTGGCGGTAAGGTGAAAGCGTTTACTGACTTTGTCCCAACCGAAGAACATTACGGCAATAAAGGTGCTTTCCAGGAAAAAGGCCATGATACCTTCGATGGCAAGAGGTGCTCCGAATATATCACCCACAAACCAGGAGTAATTACTCCAATTGGTGCCGAACTCAAATTCAAGAATTATTCCTGTAGCCACTCCAATGGCAAAATTGATTCCGAATAGTTTCATCCAGAATTTTGTGATGCGCTTCCATTCAGGATCACCGGTTCTTACATACATGGTTTCCATGTAGGCCATAATGTACGAAAGACCCAGTGTCAGGGGCACAAATAGCCAGTGGAACATGGCTGTGAGTGCAAACTGGCCCCGCGACCAGTTGACAAGAGTGAAGTCAATGTTTTCGAGCATTTTTTAATGGTTTTTGTTAAGCTGATTGAACAGATTATGTGATTACGGATTGGTGATGTTTTCAATGACATGCTGTGCACGCTCTTCATCGGTGTTGAAATTGTCTTGCAATTGCCTGGGGAAAAAGAACAGGCGCAAAACCACAAACATGATGAAAAGTTTAATGAGGATAATAGCCCAAAGTGCACGGCCCCATGGTGGCAGGTTTCGGAAACCTGTCACATAGAAATCGACTATTTTATTCAGTTTGTTCATATATGGAAATTCAAGATAGTGAAAAATATAATTTCTTCCCCAATATTCGTTTCGTTTTTATCTGTTGAGTCCTTTTCGTACTATTTATGAGGCTATTCCCAAAAGTCATACATGTCGATTTTTAGTTAATTGCAGCGTAGCGAGGAGTTTTAATTGTTTGTGGGGGTAAATCCCAATACGCAAATGCAATTAATAAAACAAAACCCTGGACCGCTCAGTCGTTTAAACTAAAGAGATAATACCCATGTGAATTAAGTCATCATAAAATCTAAGATAGTAGCTGTTACTCTTTGTACGGATGTTGCAAGAAATGTCAGCTGTTTTTAGTGTTTGCTAAAATAATAAATAATCAGGAACCTGAATGCCCAAATAAGTATTTAATTATTTTCCTGACCATTGTATGAAAAAACGGAAAATGCAAGAACAGGTTGTTGTTCAAAGATTTTTGCCCTCCCAGAATAGATCGTTTTATTCAATGAGCCTCAGTGGTTCATGCCTGCGCCTCATCCTTTTAAATTAACATATTCTTCGCAGTCTAATAATACCCTGTTTGTGTTGTAGTAGGCAAGGATTGTATATGGAACGAAGTTCGACGAAATTAGTATTTCGGGTTGAATGTTTTCTTTCGTTTCTGAGCTTTTAATATCTATAGAGGGTGGTATTTGTGAGGTTTCTGCAATTAGAAGTTCAGCGTTTCTTTGAGTTTTTTATACCCGGTACGACTGATTTTCAATCTTTGGCCTTCATTCATGATGGCTATGTAAGTGTCTTTGTCGTAGGGCTCAAGGCGTTCTACGAAATTTACATTTACGATGTAGGAACGATGGATGCGGACAAACTGTGTTGAATCAAGATGAGTCTCATAATATCTCATAGTCTGGGCTTTCAGATGTCTGGAATTGTCGGCATAGATCATTACATAGTCCTCGCTGGCTTCAATGTAGCGTATTTTAGTTACCGGAATGACGTGCATCTTGTTTCCGGTTTTTACCACTATCCGTTCCAGTAAATTATTACTGGTGTCGGAATGGTTTTTAAGTACGGTTTGGGTGTCGGTTTTCTCTCCTTTACTGAGTTGGGCCATTACTTTCACCATGGCCTGATTGAAACGCGATTGAGAATAGGGTTTTAACAGGTAGTCCACAGCACTCATTTCGAAAGCTTTGAGAGCATATTGATCATAAGCTGTTGAGAATACCACGACCGGAGGTTCGTCCAGAACTTCCAGTAATTCCAGCCCTGAAACTTTGGGCATCTGGACATCCAGGAATATCACATCCGGTTTTTGGTCCTGAATGGCTTTGATTGCTTCGAACCCGTTGCTGCATTCGCCGAGTATTTCAATCGATGGATGTTGGGATAAAAATGAGCGAACTACCGCCCTTGCAGGTGGCTCGTCGTCAATAATGAGCGCTGTATAGTTGGTTAATTGTGCCATTTTCTCAGGGTTTTGGAATGCTTATTTTTACTTCAAACGTATTCTGATCTTTGTTGATTTCCATCAGATCATTTCTTTTGTAAAAAAGTCGTAATTTGCTTCTGATGTTTTCGAGTCCTACACCCTCTCCTTTGACGGGAGTGCTGTCGGGGTCGAAATTGTTTTTTACCGAAATGGTCAGGTACTTATAGTGACTGCGACAGTTGGTCTGAATACAGACGGGCTCAATACTTTCGTAGAGTCCGTGTTTGATTGCATTTTCGTAAAGCGGTTGAAGAAGCATGGCAGGGACAGGCATTTCCAGGCAAGAATCCTCAATCTGAAATTGACAATCCAGACGCTCTCCAAATCGTACTTTTTCTATTTCCAGGTAGCGTTGTATGTTTTGTATCTCTTCTTTCAGTGGGAGTAAGGTTTCTTCTTTACGTTTTAATGAATACCTGAGAAAATCAGAGAGCAATGTAAGCATTTCTCTGGCAGCCTCGGGGTCAGAAATTGTCAGGGAACTGATGGAATTCAGGCTGTTGAATAGAAAATGGGGGTTCAGTTGGGCCTTCAGGGCCTTTAACTCAGCCTCCTTGAGCATCTTTTTCAATTGTTCCTCTTTAGTTGATTTCTCTTCAATGTGCTTGTAAAAACTAATAAAGTGATACATAGAGATCATCAGGACTATCAAGAGTCCCCCAAATGCTGCCCGCATGGGTAAACTGGTGCGCGCAAATGCCAGATAATCCGGATCGCTGTTGAAGATAAGCGAGGCGAGAAAGAATGAAACACCCAGCCACAATACCAGGGTTACAACTCCTGTTGTGATGTGATGAAATGTGTGGTAGAGAAAGGACTTTTTGAAGTTAGGATCTTTGGTACAATCCTCCGGGTAGGCCAGTGGAAAGTATAAGGCTACCGACAAGACCATGAAAACCATATTGTAAATGAAGGCATCAATGACTGCTTCTCCAAATGGAAGGTATTTGGAGTAAAGAAAAAGTGTGTGCCCCGAAAATATGGTAATCCATCCGGCCAGGAAACCATAAAACAAACGTTTCTGGGCCAAAATCGGATGCAGCATAAGTCTTATTAATTAAAAGTTGGTGATTTCTCCTCCTCCAAAGATAGTGATTCCTTTGATGGTTAGGGATTTATTGCCTGGTGATTCATCGTGAAGGTAAACACGTTTGTCGGCAAATCCACCCAGAATGCTGGTGACCTCAATTTTTACATTCCAATCGCGGGGTACCACCATTTTTGTACCGCCAAATATGTTGACCAATTCAATTGTCGCTCCTTCAGGGGCTAAGGATGATTTGTTGAAATAGAGTTCACTACCTCCAAATATAGAGGTAATATCGCCACCTCTGAAGTTTTCAGTTTCTATTCGCTTGATGTTCCCGCTGAAGATAGAGACTTCATCAATCAGATCTTCCGATTTTCCTTTGGGGTGGGAGATATTGGGACTGAAAGTCCTTTTTTTGTGGCTATTGATGAAAAGCAGGCCTGCCAGAATTAATAAAACCGGCCAATAGCTTCTTAATTCTTCTGTTTGAAGTGAAGGGAAAATGTCGGGCAAAACGAAAAAAGCCCAGATGGAAAGAAAAATAAGGGAAGGTATGAATTTCTCTTTGACAAGATTGATAATGGCTATGATCAGAAAAATGGTTGGCCACCGGAATATGACATCCCATACAGGTTGCGGGATAAAGCCTAGATTTCCTGCCAGCAGAATCATCCCGATTATCACCAGGCCTGCTCCTGCTAGTGAATGACTGCGTTTGGTGCTTCCTGTATTATTTTTTGGTTCCATAACAGAAATGTTTGATTAGTATTTTAATGTATTGGGGTTACACATTTTATGTGAAATCAAAAGTAAGATCTATTTCTCAGAATAGAAGTGGTAAATCGGTAAAACGGTGATTAAATCCTGTGAGTTGCGATTTTAAGTTGATACTTTGTATTTGGATAGTATCTTTTCTATTGACATTTTTACTGATACAGCTACAACTTACGTTTTTGTTAAATTCGCTTCCGGTTTATTAAAAAAAAATAATAAAGCAGGGGTGATTGTTGTATTTTGATGTCCGAAATTTGATAATTGTAACTAAAATAAGTACTTTTGCTTTCGGTTATTAAGTAAATGTCTCTTTTTAGGCATGAAGTATCAAAATTGGTTGCCCATAAAGTGAGTGGTTCTCCAATTATTTGTTTTATCTCCTTCTAAATGAATTTCAGTATGCAGCAACGTTTTCCCAAGGTTCAGGGGCTGTACGATCCGGCCAATGAACATGACAATTGTGGAATTGGATTTGTCGCGCATATCAAAGGTAAACAGTCCAATGATATTGTGCGTAAGGGGTTGGAAGTCCTTGTGAATATGACCCACCGTGGAGCCGAGAGTTCGGACAATAAGTCGGGTGACGGGGCCGGTATTCTGATGCAGGTTCCTCATAGTTATTTTAATACATTCGAATTTGATCTTCCGGAAGCAGGACGTTATGGTACCGGATTGGTGTTTTTGCCATCCGATCCTGATGAAGCGAAAGCCTGTCTGGAAGTGCTGAATAAAAATATCATAGATGAAGGGCTTGAGTTAATTGGCTATCGCGATGTGCCGGTCAACGCTGATGTGATTGGAGAGATTGCCCGCAGTAGTCAGCCTGTTATTCGCCAGATTTTTGTGACTGGTGATTTTGAAGAGCAGGATGCTTTGGAGCGAAAGCTCTTTTTGGTTCGGAAAATGACCGAAAGTGCCGTTCGTAATTCTCAAATTGGGGCCAAAGAGTGTTTTTATATCGTAAGCCTTTCTTCCAAAGTGTTTATTTATAAAGGAATGCTTACGCCTGCACAGTTGGGTGAATATTTTGCCGATTTGCAGGATCCTAAGATTGCTAGTGCCATTGCGCTGGTGCACTCCCGGTTTAGTACAAACACCTTTCCTACCTGGGATCTGGCTCAGCCATTCCGGATCCTGGCTCACAACGGAGAGATAAATACAATCAAGGGAAACCGGCTGTGGATGCAGGCGCGTGAGGGCTTATTGGAGTCCGACATGTTTGGTGAGGATCTGAAAAAGCTGTTTCCTATTATTGAAGGCGGAAAGAGTGATTCGGCTTCATTGGATAATGTACTGGAATTCCTTTTTCTGACAGGCAGAACATTGCCTCATGCATTGACTATGTTGATTCCTGAGTCGTGGAATGATAAGAACCCTATTCCTCCCAGTCTCAAAGCTTATTATGAATATCATAGTACCATTATGGAGCCCTGGGATGGCCCTGCCTCAATTGTGTTTTCTGATGGTCGCTATATTGGAGGGACACTTGATCGTAACGGATTACGTCCATCGCGATATGTAATTACGGATGATGATCTTATCGTAATGGGATCTGAAGTAGGAGTACAAACATTTCCTGCTGGAAAGGTGGTTGCCAAAGGTCGCCTGAAGCCCGGAAAACTCCTTTTGGTAGACACCCAGTTAGGAATCATTATACCGGATGAAGAAATTAAATCTCAGTTGTCGAAGCGTCATCCTTATGAAAACTGGTTGAATGAAAACAGAATCAATCTGAAGGATATTGAAGTACGTCAACGGGTTTCTTCCGAGCTGGGAGACAACTACGATATGTACCTCAAAGCTTTTGGTTACAATAAAGAGGACGTTAATCTTATTATAAAACCGATGTCAGAAAGCGGTGTGGAACCCATTGGATCGATGGGAAATGACACACCAATGTCTATTTTTTCTGATAAACCCCAGCGTTTATTTAGTTATTTCCGTCAGCACTTTGCTCAGGTAACCAATCCGGCCATTGATCCTATTCGTGAAGGATTGGTGATGTCGCTTACCAATTATATCGGGTCGGTTTCCAAAAATATTTTGATGGAAAGTGATGAGCATTGTCGCTCAATAAAGTTCACCAGTCCGTTGATTACGAATACTGATCTTGGGAAAATCAAAGATTACCGGAGAGAGGAATTCTCTCATGCTACTCTTCCAATGCTTTTTCCTGCATCACAGGGGGGAGAAGGATTGAGGGTTGCCCTTGAGCAAATTTGCACTGATGCTGAAAAAGCAGTGGATGAAGGGAACAATTACATTATCTTGAGTGATAGAGGCGTGAGCATTGAAAGTGCTGCTATTCCCTCACTGCTTGCTACTGCAGCTGTTCATCACCATTTGATTAAAGCAAAGAAGCGGATGCAGGTAGGGCTGATTGTGGAAACCGGTGAAGCCCGTGAAGTTATGCATTTTGCATTATTGCTTGGTTATGGTGCCAGTGTAATCAATCCTTATGTATGTTTTGCTACAATTAACGATCTGGTAAAACAGGGGAAAATCGAAGGTTCATATTCCGAAGCCCGTGAGAAATATATTAAAGCTGTAGACAAAGGGTTGCTGAAGGTACTCTCAAAGATGGGAATTTCTACGCTGCGAAGCTATCATGGAGCCCAGATTTTTGAGGCTATAGGAATTTCGAAGGACGTGATTGATCGGTATTTTACCGGAACATCCTCCCGGATTGGCGGAATTGGCTTTGATGAAATTGCTAAGGAGGCATTGGAATTCCACCAGAAAGCTTTTGATGAATTGCTGCCTAAAGGTCCATTCGAGAGTGCCGGAGCTTATGCCTTCCGAAAATACGGAGAAAAGCACGCATGGAATCCTGAAACGATAGGTCTGTTGCAATGGGCTACAGCACGTAATGATTATGAGAAATATAAAGAATATAGCAGAAGGGTTGAGCGTGACAATAAGAAACCGCTGTTCCTGAGAGGATTCTTTAAGCCTCGTAAAGGAGTTGCTATAAATATCAATGAGGTAGAGCCGGTAGAAGCCATCATGAAGCGCTTTGTAACAGGTGCAATGAGTTACGGATCTATTTCGAAAGAAGCGCATGAGGCCCTGGCATTGGCCATGAACGAAATAGGGGGCCGAAGTAATACGGGGGAAGGTGGAGAGGATGCCAAACGGTTTAAGTCTCCTGCCCGTAGTTCTATCAAACAGGTTGCCAGTGGTCGTTTTGGAGTGACCAACAATTATCTGGTGAATGCCGATGAGTTGCAGATTAAAGTGGCTCAGGGAGCAAAACCCGGAGAAGGTGGTCAGTTGCCCGGTTACAAGGTGGATAAGGTGATTGCAAAACTCCGGAATTCCACTCCAGGTATTACCCTGATCTCTCCGCCTCCACACCACGATATTTATTCTATTGAGGACTTGGCTCAGCTAATTTATGACCTGAAAAATGCCAACCCAAGGGCTAAAATCAGTGTTAAGCTTGTGTCGGAGACAGGTGTTGGGACAGTCGCTGCCGGTGTAGCCAAGGCACATGCCGACCTTATCGTGATTAGTGGAACGGAAGGAGGAACTGGTGCCAGCCCTGCAAGTTCTATTAAGCACGCTGGTTTGCCAGTGGAACTGGGACTCGCCGAGACACAGCAAACGTTGGTGCTGAATAATCTCAGAGGACGTGTTAAGTTGCAAACAGATGGTCAGTTGAAAACTGGTGTTGATGTTGTAAAGATGGCCCTTCTGGGTGCAGAGGAGTATGGCTTTGCAACCTCCAGTCTTATTGTTTTGGGATGTGTGATGATGCGCAAATGTCATCTCAATACTTGTCCGGCGGGGATAGCAACTCAGGATGAAGCGCTGAGGAAGCGCTTTATCGGGAAATATCAGTTCCTTGTTAACTTTTTTACTTTTATCGCCACTGAAGTTCGAGAGGTTCTTGCAGAGATGGGATTCCGGTCACTGGAGGAGATAATCGGCCGTAGTGATCTGTTGGAGCAGGATCCTGAAGTGAGCAACTGGAAGACCAAAGGATTAGATCTTTCCGGATTGTTGCATTTCCCTGAAGAGGGACATAAGTATCCTTTGCATAATACTACAGAGCAAGATCATAAAATTGATGCTGTTCTTGACCGGAAACTGATAGAGGAAGCACATCCGGCACTTCAGAATGGATCCAGAGTATGGATGTCCTATCCTGTAAATAATGTGGATCGGGCTGTTGGAGCCATGCTTTCGGGAGAGGTTTCGAAGATTTACGGTGAAGAAGGCTTACCAAAGAATACAATCAACTGTTCTTTCTCCGGGTCTGCCGGACAGAGTTTTGGTGCTTTTCTGGTCAATGGAGTCAGCTTCCGTCTGGAAGGTGATGCCAACGATTATCTGGGTAAAGGGCTTTCTGGAGGAAAAATAGTTGTAGTGCCGCCATCGGGGCATACCTTTAAGCCCGAAGAAAATATTATTATTGGCAATACGGTATTGTATGGAGCCACACGTGGGCATTTGTATGTGCATGGAATGGCGGGTGAGCGGTTTGCAGTTCGTAACTCAGGAGCAAATGCGGTAGTGGAAGGAACCGGAGATCACTGTTGTGAATATATGACAGGTGGACGTGTAGTGGTAATAGGCCCCACCGGGCGAAACTTCGCAGCGGGTATGAGTGGCGGTATAGCTTATGTGCTGGATGAATCAGGAGACTTTGATTTCTATTGCAACAAAGGGTTGGTAGATCTGTTGCCTGTGCAGGATTACAGTGATATCCAGGAACTTCAGTTTCTGTTGCATAAACATCTTCTGCACACCAATAGTGAAAAGGCGCGTCATGTTCTTGTCAATTGGGATAAGTACCTTCCTAAGTTTGTCAAGGTTATCCCATTTGAGTACAAGAAAGTGCTGGAACAACAGAAAGTCGAAGAGATGGAGAAGAAACTCAGAGAGACCGAAGACGCACCACATTTGAGAGAGTAATAACCAGATTTTTAATAAAGATGGTGGTGGAAATCAGGACAACCACTGCCATCTCTGTAACAGATATTAGCTATGGGAAATCCCAGAGGATTCATAGAAGTTCAGCGAAAACTGAGCGGAAACAGGCCTGTCAATGAGCGTATTGATGATTATGGTGAAGTGGAGCAGACGCTCAATGATGAGGATAGGAAATTACAGGCTTCACGATGCATGGATTGTGGAATACCCTTCTGCCACTGGGCTTGTCCGGTGGGCAGTAAAATTCCGGAATGGCAGGATGCTCTTTACCGGGGAGATTATAAATTGGCAAGTGATATTTTGCATTCGACCAATAGTTTTCCGGAGTTTACCGGGCGTGTTTGCCCTGCACCATGTGAGAAATCCTGCGTGCTTGCCATTCATGAGGAGGCGGTTACTATTCGGGAAAATGAAGCTTCTACTGTTGAGAAGGCTTTTGATCTTGGACTGATTCAACCTAAAATCCCTCAAAAACGAACCGGGAAAAAAGTGGCGGTTATAGGTTCAGGGCCTTCAGGTCTGTCAGTGGCCGACCAGTTAAACCAGAGGGGACACAGTGTGACCGTTTTTGAAAAGGATGATGCCATTGGGGGGCTGCTCAGGTATGGAATCCCTGATTTCAAACTGAATAAAAAAGTCATTGATCGTCGCATCCGTATCTTCGAGAAAGAAGGAGTTGAATTTAAAGTAAATACTGCTGTGGGTGAAGATGTGAAAGGCGCAGATTTGCTGAAGGAATATGATGCTGTAGTGCTCGCAATTGGGGCTATGCAACCGCGCGATCTGCCAGTTGAAGGCCGTGAATTGGAGGGTGTTCATTTTGCAATGGATTACCTGAAACAGCAAAATAAAATAAATCGTGGTGAAACTTTTTCGGATGATCAGCGCATCAATGCTAAGGGTAAAAAAGTGATGGTGATTGGTGGCGGGGACACTGGAAGTGACTGTGTGGGAACAGCCAACAGGCAACGAGCTGAAAAAGTTACTCAGATTGAAATAATGCCTAAACCGCCGGGAAAGCGAACTGCGGATAATCCCTGGCCGTTTTGGCCCAATGTGCTGAAAGTTTCTTCTTCACATGAAGAGGGATGTGAGCGTATGTGGAGTGTTTCCACTCGCCGTTTTATTGGTGAGAAAGGGAAACTGAAAGCGGTCGAAATAGTGGACGTCGAATGGAAGATGGATAATGGTCGTTGGAAAATGGATGAGATAGAAGATACTGTGAAAGTGATTGATGTTGATTTGGTGATGCTTTCTATGGGTTTTGTACATCCTATTCATAAAGGACTTGTTGAGGAATTGGGACTTGATTTGGACCAACGTGGAAATGTGAAGATTGGGGATAATTTCGAGACCAGCAAACCCGGGGTTTATGCTGCAGGAGATGCGGCCAATGGAGCAAGTCTGGTGGTGACAGCTATTGCCAAAGGACGTGAAGCTGCAGCCAATGTACATGAGTTTTTGTCAAAATAAACCTGAAAGGGATTTTTATATTAGGTTTTCCGTATTTAG
>DHQK01000037.1:0-217 GCA_002411085.1 Marinilabilia sp. UBA5340
TTTGGCATTCGCAGTCTTCCCACCATCGTTTTTATTCCCATGAATGAAGAACCAAGAGCTGTACTGGGCTATGTACCAAAAGAGCAGCTCACCAAAATGATTACCGATATTTTAAAAGTATCGAAATAATTTTATTCCTGATTTGATTATTATTTGTCGAAACAAAAGCCGGTGCCGTAAGGTGCCGGCTTTTTTGTGCTTTGAACTTTTTGGACAA
>DHQK01000037.1:452-3153 GCA_002411085.1 Marinilabilia sp. UBA5340
GTGCTTTGAACTTTTTGGACAACCCCTTAATTCTTAAATAAACATGAGTGATCGCAAAAGCTTCAAGATGCTTGGTAAATTTAGTTTTCTTTCGTTTACACACCTTCCAACTACGGTGAAGCCTGCAAAAAGCTTCATTGTTAATCCCTATCATTCGGGAAAGCAATTTCTTTTCAGAAAAAATAGTGCCCGATACATCATTGATAAATCATAGAATTCCCGGATTTTAAAAGAGAATTTATTAAATTTAATACAGGAAAATATTTCCGGAGGAAAACGAATTTTTCGTCCCAAGTTTCAACATTATACTTTACTCAAATGGAAGATACTCCAAACAAATCGGCCAACTATGCACTTTTAGAGGAACGACTGAAACGACTTGATCAAAAAAACTTTGATTGGTCAGCCTGGAAAAGAGGCACCTTGCTGGTACTTGAAAAAGTATTCGGAAAAGAAAGTTTATATGTAAAAGAGCTGGAAAACACCGACTATCACTACAACAGCTGGTCGCTACGTGACACTGCCGGCAGCGAAGACCCGGTGAAAGCAAGTGTTCGGGAACTGCTGAATATTTGTCTGACGGATGCTGAGCACAGTCAGGACAACAAGCAAGCACCTCCCAAAGATGACAAACAAGCACAAATAAAGGAAATCATCAACCAGTTCCTGGATCATGCCACATTGGCAGAAATCGAAAAGATTGCAAACAGTGAGGCTCCGGCAATATCGAAAGAAGAAGAGATTCAGAAAATTTTAACGGAGAAAATATCTAACCACCAAACAGCACTTCTGACAAAAATTCTGATAAAAGTGATGGGGTAGATTTGAAAAAAATCTGCTCCCCTGCCCCATTATTTTGCAGGAGAGCAGAAATAATTACATCCTTTCAGGCACATCAATCCCCATCAGCCACATTGCCTGCTTGATGGTCTGTCCCACAGCATGACTCAAAGTGAGGCGCAATGACCGCTTGGCTGCATCTTCTTCAAAAACGATGGGCGATTCGTGGTAAAACTGGTTAAACTCTTTGGCCAGATCGTAAACATAATTGGCCACAATGGCAGGACTGTAAGATTCTCCTGCATCTTTAACCACATTGGGAAAATTCCCGATCAGCTTAATCAGGCCCGCCTCTTTCTCAGTCAATGCCATATCTGCATCCACTTTTAAAGAAGTATCGATGCCTTTCTCTTGCGCTTTGCGAAAAACAGATTGAACCCGGGCATAAGTATATTGTATAAACGGACCAGTATTACCATTAAAATCAATCGATTCACGTGGATCGAAGGTCATATTTTTTCTGGGATCCACTTTCAAGATAAAGTATTTGAGAGCAGCCAAAGCAATAGTACGATAAATCCGCTCAGCCTCCTCATCGGTGTATCCATCAAGTTTCCCCAGTTCTTTGGACATCTCCCGGGCAGTATCAATCATACCGGCTACCAGATCATCGGCATCCACAACAGTCCCTTCACGCGATTTCATTTTGCCCTCGGGCAATTCCACCATTCCGTAGCTAAAATGCACCAGGTCTTTTCCCCATTCAAAACCGAGCCGATCCAGCAGAATAGAAAGCACCTTGAAGTGATAATCCTGTTCGTTACCGACCACATAGACCATCTTGTCGATTTTGTAATCTTCGAAACGCATTTTGGCAGTTCCGATATCCTGGGTCATGTAAACGGAAGTCCCGTCGGAACGAAGCAGAATCTTCTCATCCAAACCGTTTTCAGAAAGATCGGCCCATACACTGTTGTCATCACGACGGTGAAACAGGCCCTTCTTCAATCCCTGAAGAACCATATCACGACCAACCGTATAAGTTTGAGATTCGTAATATATTTTATCGAAATCAACTCCCAGAGCTTTGTAAGTCTCATCAAACCCGGCATAAACCCAATCATTCATGGTTTTCCAAAGACTCACCACTTCTTCGTCACCCGCTTCCCAGGAACGCAGCATATTCCGTGCTTCTTCCATCAGCTTCGATTCCTTTTCGGCTTCTTCTTTAGAAAGCCCCTTCTCCTGCAATGCACTAAGTTCTTTCTTTAACTCCTGATCAAACTTCACATAAAAATCGCCCACCAGGTGATCGCCTTTCTTGCCGGTTGACTCAGGTGTTTGTCCTTCGCCCCATTTCTTCCAGGCAAGCATCGACTTGCAAATGTGGATTCCCCGGTCATTCACGATATTTGTTTTCACCACTTTTCGACCTGTTGCCGCGCCGATGCGTGAAAGGGAGTATCCCAGTAGATTGTTCCGAATATGCCCCAAATGAAGCGGTTTATTGGTATTGGGTGACGAATATTCAATCATCATCAATGGGCTTTCTTCATCGGCCCGGGTAAATCCGAAATTTTCATCAGCCACCACCTGCTCAAGAATATTGAGCCAGTAAGAATGAGACAAAGACAGATTCAAGAACCCTTTGATTACCTCAAAAGAGGAGATTGAAGAGAGTTCATTTTTCAGGAATTCGCCTATATCGTTGGCAGTATCTTCGGGTTTTTTCCGTGAGATACGCAAAAGAGGAAAGACCACCACTGTAAAATCACCATTCTGGTCTTTACGTGTAAGTTCCAAAGGCACATTATTGGCGTCAAATTCGGCCCCGTACAATTCGTTTATGGCCCGGGCTACGGCCTCCCTGATCTGCTGTTCGATTCCCATTATGATGAATGATTTTATTTGTTCCGGTTTT
>DHQK01000212.1 GCA_002411085.1 Marinilabilia sp. UBA5340
TGGGTAGGCACCTGGACCACAGCCCCCCAGTTGGTTGAGCCACACAACATGCCCCCAGAGCCGGGACTCAGCGGCAATACAATACGTCAAAAACTCAGGGTTTCCATTGGCGGTGAAAAACTCAGAATGAGATTCTCCAATGAATTCAGCACCAGCCCGGTGACCATGAAATCGGTAACAATTGCTGCTTCCGAAGGTGAAAGTGCTATTGATCCGTCAACACTTAAGACGCTAACCTTCAACAATCAGGAAGAAGTAACTATGCCTGCCGGTGAAGCCGTCATATCCGACGAGGTAAAATTCAACCTGCAACCCCGGATGGATCTGGCCATCACCATTCATTACGGTGAAACCTCCCCTGATGTAACAGGACACCCAGGATCCCGGACAACCTCCTATATATTAACCGGAGATCACACCAAAGATCAGCAATTTGAAGGAGCCATAACGACAGATCACTGGTATACCATCAACAACATTGAGGTAAAAGCACCCAAAGAAGCAGCTGCCATTGCCATCCTGGGAAATTCGATCACCGATGGCCGCGGATCGGGAACAAATAAGCAAAACCGATGGCCGGATATTCTTTCCGGGAGATTGGTTCAAAACCCACAGACCGACCATGTCGCTGTGCTTAATCAGGGAATTGGCGGCAATTGCGTTCTGAAACAATGTCTGGGCCCCTCTGCCATCGACCGGTTTGAGAGAGATGTGCTCAATCAGAGTGGTGTAAAATGGCTAATCATTCTGGAAGGAATCAACGACATCGGACAAACACCTGATAGTGCTTCAGCTGCAAAAGTTGCAAGCAATCTAATTTCGGCCTACGACCAAATGATTGAAAAAGCTCATGAACACGGAATCCTGGTTTATGGTGCCACCATCCTGCCATTCGACAAATCCTTTTATCACGAAGAACATCGTCAAACAGCCAGAACCACTGTAAATGAATGGATTCGCAACAGTGGGCGTTTCGATGCCGTAATTGACTTCGACAAAACCATGCGTAACCCTGAGGATACCCTTACTATTAAATCTGATATGCATGATGGGGACTTCCTGCATCCCAATGAAAAAGGATATGTAACGATGGGAGAATCCATTGACTTGAAGTTGTTTCAGTAAGACTTACAATTTAAAAAAAATGAAAAGAGAAGTGTCGCACCTCCGGGTGCTAAACACTTCTTTTTTGATTTATTCTACCAAACTGCCGCATCTCCGGCGCTAAAGCTAATATCGGAGGTCCGGCAGTTTCTATCTAAAAAAAATACAAATGTCTTCATCCTGACTACTTAGGGGCTGCTGAAAAAGTCAGCAGACCAATTTTAATTTCTTTATTGATTTTCTTTTTGGCATTGCTCCAAAAAGGAAACAAAAAAATCTAGTCCGTTTAAACCTATCCGCCCGCGAAAGCCAAAATTTCCGGCCATTGCGCAAGGCCTTGAAAGTCGCCCATTTTGGCTTTCCGCTATCCGCCGGCCCGGAAAACGGACAGGCCCGCCCCCCTTTCAACCAGTAAATCTCATTCAAACAAAAAACATTCTTTTGACTGGTAAGTTGTTGATAATTTAGCGTCTTAAGTCTTCTTTAGTGCAAACTTATTTCAGGGATTAGCTTGAAAACCTTGAACTTCAAATAAGAACACATCCATTAAGTCATTCATAATCTTTATATTATGCATTTTCAAGCAGGCCCAACTTATTCCATAACAATAATTTCCTCTAAACCTCTGATCAAATCTCAAAAGGAAGTACCTTTCTTAGCTCAATTCCTACAGGGGAGACTTCGGCCTGAACAGGGAAAACCTCTACCCCCCTTTCAACAGCCTTTTTTAAAGTTTCTGAATATCCCGGGTCAATTTCCATAGCTGGGGCAAATTTTTCAACATCCATGCGCTGAACAATATACAGCATCACTGCCCGGTATCCCTCTTCTTTAAGTCTGATCAGGGTTTCCAGATGTTTCCGACCCCGGGTTGTAACCGCATCCGGAAACAAAGCATATTTTCCTTCCTTAAGCGTCACATTTTTAACCTCGATAAAACAGGTTTCCTCTTCGTTTTGAGCCATCACATCCAACCGGCTATCCTGGATTTTAACCTCTGGTTTCACCTCAGTATAACCGGTAAGTCCGGGAATATCCCCATTGCGAACCGCCTCTACAGCTAACTGATTGGGACGTCCGGTATGAATTCCCACCCAACGGTCGTTGATTTTGATCATTTCCCAGGTAAACTTTGTCTTGCGCTTAGAATCATTTACCGGAGACAAATAAACTTCAGCCCCTTCCTCCAGACAACTTTTCATAGAGCCACTGTTGGTACAATGAGCTACTACAACTGAGCCGTCATCCAGTTTCACATCCGTCAGAAAGCGTTTGTAGCGCTTTATCAGCGTACCATGGATTAATTTTTCTTTAAAAAACATTAAAACAATATTTTAAATTGAAATTTTACACAATTATTCAATTCTTTGCAAAAGAATTTGTCACTGAAAAAAATAATAATAAAGAACACACTCATGGAATGTCGTCCTCATTGCGGTGCCTGCTGCATAGCCCCATCCATATCTTCTCCCATTCCAGGTATGCCTGACGGAAAACCAGCCGGTGTTCGCTGCATTCACCTGAAAGATGATTACAGTTGTGGGATATTTCACGATCGGAACCGACCTGCAGTATGTGCAGGATTTCAGGCTGAAGAGCTCGTATGTGGTAAATCACGAGAAGAAGCAATAACAATTCTTACACAATTGGAAAATTCCTGTTCCACGAAGTAAAATAATGAAACAAGCATGTCAACATTTGCATCAATAAAATATGCATAAATCTCTACATGCAGGTTTTCCCAAAGCATCGAAAACCTTAAGAAACAAATTTCATACGGATAAAACATTCATTGTTGTGCATATCTCTCTCATTTATCAGGAGAATCAATCAATTTCTCCCTTAGTTCATAAGCCAGGTGCGGAATCGCTTCTCCCGACCTCCTGAAATTACTCAAAGCATAGAGGAGATCTATATTCTCATCATGTTCTTTTTTTGTAAGTAATTCTGTCAGCACATAATGTGCACAATCTCTTACATTAACTTCATCGTAATTTCCACTGATATGTTCGCAAAGAGGTATCAGGCAACTCCGTCCTATCATAATAAGGGCATTGCTTGCAATCCTGCGTATATCAAAATCCACATCATTCAGAAGGGTGATAAGTATGGGAATTGATTCTTCAGAAGCAATGAATTTTATAACCTGAGCCGCCTCCCACCGAAGCTGGGAATTCTCTAATTCCAGCAATTTATACATCTGGGGAAGGATGTCCGGTCCCAAATCAATTAATTTTTCTCTTGCTTCACGTCTAACAGCTCCGTGATCTTCCAAATCAGGAACCAATGCTAAAACATCTTCGGTGAAATCATTGAGATCCAAGTCTTCGGGAAATTTACTAAAAGTCTTCATATTGTAATAAATCGTTAAGCCCGACCTCCGGGGATTGAAAGAAAGATTTACGACTAATCCTGTTTTTGAAATATTTCATTTTACAACAATTTCATCTATTGATACAAGTAGCAATATTACCCCCACCCTACAAGTCAGACAGAATATGCCCATTGGTCATATTAAAAAGATTTATTGCAAAATGCATACCTCAAATTAGATTCGGAAAAATACAAGCCTATATCTTCAAAATATAATCCACCAAATTATCCCCTTGCTCGAGTCCCAGTTTTTTCCTGAGTTTATATCGATTGTTTTCCACAGCACGTGGGGTAATATTCATCAACGAAGCAATCTCCTTGGAGGTCATATTCATGCGCAGATAAGCCGCAAGACGCATCTCTCTTGCCGAAAGATCCTCGTGAAGGGAATTCAAACGGTTAAGAAAATCCTCATGAACCTGTTCCAGATGCTTTTCAAAAATCTCCCAGTGTGCATCATTGTCGATATCCTTATCGATCTGACGAATTACCGAGGCAATTTTCTTATCCAACACACTCTGATTGTCAGCCTTTTTCGCTTTTTGTAATTCCTCTTTAATTTTAATCAGAAAATCATTTTTATGCAGAATATGCATGGTAGAGCTGGCCAGTTCTTTTTCTTTGTGCTTCATTTCACTGCGCAACTTTTCATTACGCAAACGAATCATCTCTTTTTCCTTCTCCAGCGCATCCGACCGTAACTCCTCCTCTTTCTCTTTATACTTTTCCTGTTGGCGCAACTTTTCCCGTTGTTTACTTTTTTCAACAATCCGGTTGGTGCTCCAGAAAATTAAAAATGCAAGAATTAAAACCAGTATAACATATATGGTCTTAGCCGTATTATTTCGGTACCAGGGGGGTTCTACTGAAAACCTAAAAACAGCCTCCTTTGTTTGCACACCATGTACGTTCCGGGCCCTCACTTTAAACACATAGTCCCCCTCAGGCAAGCGCGTAAACTGACGGGTTCGAATGATTCCCCAGGGTGACCAGCTGCTTTCAAACCCCTCCAGGATGGTGGAATATTCGATCTCTCCGCTTCCAAACCAGGTAGCAGAAAAGAATACTTCAAAAGCATTGTTTTGATATGGAAATTCAGGAATATATTTTTGTGTCGGATCGAGACTGTTTGCATAATAAGCTTTATCCTGATTGTTTCGACTTTTAAACCCACGAATATGAACCTCAAAAGGTTGATAATAATTTACATCATTAATGACCGAATATTGACCGAATCCATCTTCGACACCAAAAAAGGCCATTTCTTCATTCAACACATAAACTGACTCGAAGCCATTGACCAGTTTATTGTTTAAAGGCACCATCGGATTGTCTATTTTTCGATAGGTACCATCCTCCTGATAACGAAGCACCCCCACACTATTGTCCACAAAAAACCAAATATTTCCATATCGATCCTGCTGCAAACGCACGGGATAATGATCCGAAAAAAAGAATTTCTCCAGTTCATCTTTTAGAAAAGCACTTTTCCCATCTGCATTGGGCGTGTAAATACCATGCATTCCCGTAAAAACGATTCGCCCGTCGATCTCGGACATACTCAATCCTTCAAAATGAGAAATCCCTTCAAAATCTTCATTATTTCTGATGTCAATCACCTGGCTATACGAAGCATTGAATTGCAACCGGTAAATGCCTTTCAGTCCATGCGCAACCCACAAATTACCATCATCATCCCACTCCATAAATCTTGATGATTCAGGAAAGCCCTCTACTCGCTGATAAAATTCCCACAAACCCTTATCGTTCCTTTTTAACAGAAAAAGTCCGCTATAAGCACCTACCATCAACAAATCCTGCCGACCCGGAACCTCTTTAAATATCCATGCTCCATTCATTGATCCGGGAGAAATCAGTGATGCCTTTTCCCTATCTACCCGGTATATTCCCAGGTTGTGGCCAACCAATATTTCACCAGTTGTTTTATCAACATATATCGACCACACCTGACCATTGGTGCCGTCAACCATGTGAAAATCATCTCTGGTCTTTACCGGACTGGAGAAGCGATCCGCTGTAATGGTATATAAAGCCTGATTGGTACCCATATAAAAACGATCATCCTTCTTTTCCATACAGTAACCGGTGCCAAGGTCAAAATACCCTTCAATAAAACTGACAGCCGAATTGTAATTGATCCTGGCAATTCCATTGTCCAGCGCTGCCCATATATTTTTCTGCCGATCCACAAACAGGTCAAGTACCGTATTGTTATTCAAACCTTTATCTTTCCCGGCAATCATCTTGATATTACCATCAGTATCGGTAATTACTACCCCCGACTGAATGGTACCAAACGCAAGGTCATCTCCCACTTTCTCAGTACAGAAAATATTGGCCCTTTTCAGGTAATCATCGGCCTCCACCTTCCATTTTCTGATGCCATCCACATCCCATCTGTACAGGCCATCATCCATTGTTCCAATTATCATCACATTGTTGGACAAGGCTTGTATGCCTCCAATGGTTTTACCTGCAAAAACATCCCCCCCGGGTACCTTGAACAAAGCACCGTTTCGCAACTCCATCAGGCCTTCTGTGTCATCATGAACCAACACCGTTTCATTAACCAGAAAGGCTTCTGATATACGGGAGACCGCCCATACCACCTCAACCGACTCTCCGGGGGTATAAAGACATAAGGAATTGTGCGACTGAAAAATAAGCTGATCATTTAACAGGAATATATTCCAGAAATCCCCCATTTTTTCAACCTGATATTCATCCGTCAGAGAAGTGTAATGAAAGTTGCCGGTAGAGTCAGGTGCATAATATCCAAACTCATCGGTGGCCCCAATGTATATTTTGTCATTATCCACTAAAACCGAGCGGGGCAAATTATTATTCAGGTTTTCGTGATGCTCGAGCATACGCCAACGGGCTCCGTCATACTCAAAGATTCCGTTATTATTGGCAAAGTAAAGCAAACCATTATCAGCCTGAGAAATACCCCAATTTTGGGTGGCTCCTCCATATTGACGGCGATTGAAGTACTCAATCTCGGAAATACCATATTCCACAGGGTTGGCAGTCAACAATGAAAAAAAAGAACCCAGGAAAAACAATAAAGCAATTCGTTTTTTCATAATTCAACTGCTAAAATTAAAGAATCCGCATTTCCGTTCTTCGGTTTTGGGCTCTGCCCTCTTCTGTTTGATTGGTATCAATGGGCTGGCTAAGCCCAAACCCCTGATACTCCATTCGGGACTTTTCAATTCCCTGCTTTAGAAGGTATTCATAAACAGAACGTGCCCGGTTCTCAGACAAATTAAGATTATACGCTTCGCTTCCCACATTATCGGTGTGTCCTTCGAGCATGATACGCACCTGAGGATTATCGTTCAGGAATTCCACGACTTCCTGCAATTCAACTTTGGAACGCGGATCAAGCGTATAGGAGTCTGTTTCGAAAAATACATTCTCTAGTCTCACCGATGCACCTTCTCGGATAGGTTGCAACCCAATATCCAAATGATAAGGTTTATCGACGGGGTGTGCTCCGGAAAGATTAAAGTTTCCGGAATAAAAAAGATACCCGGGGTGATCTGCCTTGAAAGCATATTCTCCTCCGGAAGGCAATGAAACCAGAAACTCTCCCGTAAAGCTACTACCACGGGAGGTAATAATGGTCTTTCCACTTTGAAGGCTCTTAAGCTCAAATTCGGCAGGAAGAACTTCCTCGGTTTCCACATCATACACCTTCCCTTTAACGTATAGCACCGGCTCAGGTCGCAATTCCTCTGGCAATTGAAAACTGTAAATATCTTTCGCTCCAATACCTGCTTCCTGTCCATCGGTGGAGAAATACGCCTTGTCACCACGGGCCGTCACAATCAGTCCAATCTCGTCATTAGAGGAGTTAATGGGGTAACCCATATTAACAGGATCGCTCCACTCCCCCACTGAATCTAATCTGCTTACGAACAAATCCATGCCTCCCATACCGAGATGACCATTGGAGGAGAAATAGAGTGTTTTTCCATCGTGATGCAAAAAGGGAGAATTTTCATCACCCGGAGTGTTAATGACAGGTCCAAGGTTCTTCAGGTCTCCAAAATACGGCACTCCCTCATCATCAATTCCTGCAAGCGTGGCCTGCCAGATATCTTTCCCTCCTTCACCACCTCCTCGGGCACTGATAAAAAACAGGGTACGACCATCGGCCGAAAAATGTGGCTGACTTTCCCAAAAGGGAGAATTGACGGGAGCTCCTATGTTGACAGGAGCACTCCAGCCATAGGATGTTTTGGCCGAAAAATAAATATCGCAGCTACCTTTGGAGTCAGATCGACCGCACCCGGTAAAAAACATCCAGTTACCATCGGCCGAAAGTGTCTGAGCCCCTTCGTTGCTGTCGGTATTCAGATGGCCCATCAATAAATGACGCTCCTGCCACTTACCGGTACTATCGGCATGCGACATGTAAAAATCTTCCTGAAAGAAAACCGAATTCCGGGGCAATTGATCACCTTTTTCGCGATAAAGCTGCATATCGCGCGGTCGCAAAACGGTAATTACCATCGTCTGTTCATCTGCCGTTACACTGGGCCAGTACTCATGCAATTCACTATTGACACCACTACCGGCACTTTTGAGCTCAATATCATAGGGATTTTCTAAAGCCTCTTTTACAAAAGTTACCCTACCGATCATTGCCTGAGCTCTCTTTACCGCATTTTCATTGTCACTCAAAGAAAGATACCGGTCAAAATAATGAAGTGCCTCTTCATACTTTTCTGCATTATAGGCTGCCATACCAGCATTGTACCAGGTGGGAACAAAAAAAGTAGAATCCACGGTCAGTGCGCGATCCAAAATTGTCAGTTCCTTATCCCAAAGTTTTTGCGAATGATAAAGATCACCCAGCAACAGCATGGCTTCCATAAAACCGGGTTCCCGATCAAGCGCTTTCATCAGCAGCTCTTCTGCTTCTGCTAAATTTTCAGAAGCATAAGCATTTCGCCCTTCTTCATATAATTTAACCGTTCGTTTATTGTCAATACTGTAAAGACTTTGACTCTGCATGTAAACGGTACTCAACAGCAACAGAGGAAAATATAGCAAAAGGAATTTTTTCATTAGTCTAAAATTTGATTATTAAGGTTCCCTATGCATCGTGGGAACTCGTATGCAAAAACTTATACATAAACTATTGAGAAACTGTTAAAGTTTTATCCTTTGAGATGTATTAAAGTTTTGAACTCTAATACTTCGTCAAAATTTCCTCAAATAGCACTGCTATTCTCGTCAATTTTGATTTGTCTAAGAGATAATCGCTCAAAAACACCTGCCAAAGACAAAGTTTAAACAGTTTCTGATACAGTCATTGCAATGCTCGTTTCATCAGTCCAAAATCAGTTTAGTCCTTTGCCTAATAAAACCTGAATCAGCAATAAAACAAATCACAAATCAGGTCAGAACTATTTATACCCGTCTTATGTCGAAATCATCTTTTCTCAGATGAATCCAAAACTCTCAGTTTAAAGAAGATTAAGATAAGAACAAAATATCAATTTTTACTATCTACACAACAACTCACACCCTTAAATAACGCCTTATCAACTACCTAACCCAAAATAAGAGCTTTTCCTAACTCAACTTCAATAACATCAAAAAATCTTCATTATTTTCTCCAATTACTTCAAACCCTAATTTCTGATAAAGTCTCAAGGCATAATTCTCCTTTTGTACGCTTAAAGAAGTTTGTTTGTAACCCCTTTTTCGCAAATAATCAATCATTGTCTCCATTAGCCTTGTTCCAATTCCTCTGTTTCTATATTCTTTAAACAATGAAATAGCAAACTCCGGAGTTTCATCATCAATATTTCCATACCCCTTCACTTCTCCAGATAAAATCCGTACCCATACAGCACCAATTATTTGCCCATTATATTCAGCTACAAGCCCATAATCATCCGGGGTTTTCCCAAAATCGTTTATGTATGCATTCACCTCCGGGATTTTCAATACACTTCTGGGTATTGGATTCTCCTGATCCGGTTGATAAATGGACTCATAAAGCATATCTTCCAGAATCCTGATTTCACATTCTTTAATCTCCCGGATTGATACGTTGTTCATAAGTATATTTTTATAAAATAAGCCCAAGGCCATGATATAGAAAATCACTATTATCCGGAGAAACTTTTCTTTAACCAAATATCAATGAAACAGAAAGCAAGCATTTACCCCAAGAGTATTTATCTGGAATATTCAATTTTATTTCCGCTCTCAATCTTCTCGCGGGTCACCTTCATCAATCCGCTCATATCTTCCGAATAGTCACAGGTAATGATTGGCCGGTGAATGACAAGGGCAGCCCGGCCGGGAACAATATTCAGAAAACCCCGTCTTTTGATCTGCCAGGAATTAACAATGGTAACAGGCAGTATTGGAAGCTCCAGCTCCAGGGCCAGCTTAAACGCCCCTCGTTTGAAAGGACGCATCTCCTTTTGCCCACTACGGGTTCCCTCGGGAAACATAACAATAGAAGAGCCGTCAGCAAGTTTGCGCTTGGCCTCTTCCAGAGAGTCGATGGCAGCACGTGGAGAAGAACGATCAATGAATATGTGTCCAACTTTCTCGCTGGCATAACCAATAAACGGAAGTTTCCTCAACTCTTTCTTCATCACCCATTTAAAATCTATTCCCAAATGGGCATACAACAAAAAAATGTCAAATCCGGTCTGATGATTGGCGACAATCACATACGACTGTCCGTTGGTCACATTTTCACTCCCATGAACTTTTACACGCACAGGGGTAATCCAGCAGGTTATTTTGGCCCAAAGCATTCCCCAAAAACTTCCGGCGCGGGGAGAAATAATAATGGAAAATAGCGCAGCAAAAGTGGCATTAATGATCGAATTGACCAACATCAATGGCAAAAATACAGGCCATTTGTATAATTGATATAGCCAAAGCCAGAAAGTAAAAGGTTTTTTCGTTGACATTCCAGGGTTGATTATTATATTTTTGGGGAATCAGTTTTTACAATTATTGACAAAAATAGCATAAAATGTCACAAAATGCAGTGCCCAACAAGGCTTTCCGCATTCATTAAGGAATTGTGACAAAGATCGGTAAAAAGAGTACCAAAAACTTCCATAATAAAAACAAAAACACTACTTTTGCAGCCATTCGTGTAATCTCTTACTGAACATAGAGGAGTCAGGTAATATTGCACGTTAAGTTAAATCTTCAAAAGACAGTACAATGGATTTGATGAAAGTTGCTGAAGAGGCATTTAAGACAGAAACTGAAATGCCCGAATTCAGTGCAGGAGACACCATCTCAGTTCACTACAAGATTAAAGAAGGAAACAAAGAACGTGTTCAGATTTTCCGTGGAACAGTGATCCAGATTAAAGGACACGGTGTAAACAAACGTTTCACCGTTCGTAAAATCTCCAACAACGTGGGTATTGAACGTATTTTTCCAATGAATTCACCGTTTATCGACAAAATTGACGTGAATCGGAAAGGTAAAGTTCGTCGTAAGAGAATTTACTACTTGCGTGAGCTTACCGGTAAAAAAGCCCGTATCAAAGAGAAAAGAGTCTAATTCCGGTTTCAGGAATTCAAAAATTAAAACGCTGTCTGCTTTTCGGACGGCGTTTTTTATTTGAAAAAAGTAATCTTTTTTTGCGTTATTTTAATCTTCCTGCCCCAGCAAGTCAATTCCATAAGTTTGTTGAAATCGTTCAACCAGTGCATCGTATTTCGATTCCCGAACAGACAACGTAAGCCTGCAATCGGCCTCAAAAATCTGTTCTTCCACTTTAAGCCCTTCTTCATCTACAACCCGCATTACCGGATTCATCATATCGTAGGCAAACCGGATAGTAAAAGATTTATCGATGGTAAATTCAACTTTATCAGCATTTTCCAGCGCATCAGCAGTCGCCGCTTTATAGGCCTGAATAAGTCCCCCGGTTCCCAGTTTGACACCACCAAAGTAACGAACCACTATCACCAATACATTGGTAAGTTCATGAGAATGAATCTGCCCATGGATGGGTTTACCTGCTGTACCTGAAGGCTCACCATCATCATTCATTCTGAAGTTCATACCATCGACCCCTAACTCCCAGGCATAACAGTGATGACGGGCATCATGGAACTTTTTCTTAATATTCTCAATGTGGCCCATTATCTCTTCCTCGGATTGGACGGGCCAGGCATAAGCCAGAAATTTACTTCCTTTCTCCTTGTAAAGCCCTTCAACAGGATATTTTATGGTTTGGTAACTGTCTTTTTGCATTTCTTTATTGATAAAATCCGTATTGTTAAAGCCTCTATAACAAAGAACTGACTGAATAATAAGTAAGATCTTTTTTATCAGCCAAAAATTCTTAAAAAAAGCAGTAAGGCACCTGTAAATGCTGACTGCTTTTCTTCCTCCTTCTGCCTCTTAAACTTTTGCCTGTTGGTTACTTTAAACAAATTTGGCATTCCAAAATTAAAAAAAACGCAGCACCTTTGGCAAAATAAGCCCAATAAAAACCCCGGCCGGAGCTTTTACTCACGGCCGGGGCCAACTGATTATTCTAAAAAATCCCGAGCTATTTTGTTACAATATCTACTACTTCCTCATCCAGTAATACGGTTTTGTAAAACCCTAAAGCCTCCTGGATATACTTTTCTTTCATCTCCGGAGATGATTCTGAAATCCGTGGATAAAACATGTGACCCGCAACTTCCACTCCTACGAAACCAAACACTTCCTGTCCGTGAATCTGGCGAAAAGCCTTCAGAATGCCTTTGTTTTCATACTCCTCCACTGAATTTCCCATGGAAGTATGCAAGAAGGCTTTTTTACCTGACAGAAGCCCTCTAGCTCCATCCTGATCCACTTTGAAAGCAAAACCATGGGTTAATACGCGATCGAAATAGCCTTTGAGGATGGCCGGAAAACTCCCCCACCACAGGGGATAAACCAGAGAAATTATATCCGATTCGGCCATTATCTGTTGCTCTTTTGCCACATCTGCAGGTGTTTCTCCCTTTTTTATGCGGGACAGATCATCTGCGGATAGCACAGGATTGAAATCCAATTCATATAAATTTCTCACCACAACTTTTACATCGTTGTGTTCACTATCTTTCCTTAATGCATCCACCAGGGAGTTACTGAAACTACCCTTGTTGGGATGAGCACTGATTATTAAATGTTGCATACGCTCGTCTTTCTTTTTCTATCTAAACACGCTACAAAAGTAATTGTTTGTTTTTAATTAGAATAATTCTAAATAACTTTTTTTTGACGCTCTCCGCTCCCATAAAACTTCTTTTACTATTTTTGTTGGTTTTGAGAACCTGAAAAGCACTTTTGAGATAATGGATTCATTCATTGTAGTTTTTACCAACCGATTAAATATAGGATTGGCCGCAACGGCCTATCATGCCGTATTTCATCAAAACAGTCCCATTGAATTACTGGAACATGTTACCCCTGAACACATCAGAAAAAATGAATCTGCTTACAGCGAGGATCAAAAAGAAATTGTAGAATTACTGCATACGATTTCAGACAAAGAACTTTTCAAAAGATTCAGTCGGGACAATAATTTACGGGAATTCAAAAACAATATCCCTCCCAAAATATTAAACGAAAGAATCAGACCGTATATCGAAAGCAAGATGTACAAACTTATACAGATTCTCTCTCAATCTCAGGATCAAACCTATTACAAGCAATCGGGATACAGTAACTTGTATGCCACCGACAAACTGAAAATTCCATTTACTCCCTGCAAGCCGATTTTCAGAGTAGACATTGCCGGAGAGGAAATGCATTACAGCCTGAAATTCAAGCAAGGAAACGAATTTATCTCTTTCCACAAAAAAGAGCCGGAAATAATATGTCATGATCCTGCAGTCATTAAATGCGGACAAAGAATTTACTTTTTCAACCTTTTCGACAGTGGTAAACTCAAACCCTTTAAGGAAAAAGAATACATCCACCTGAGAGGAGAACGGGTTATCGATACCTATATGGAAAAGTTCATCAGCAATGTGGTGGAACTTTTTGAAGTTCAGGGAACAGGTTTTTCAGTGGAAAACATTGAAGATCGCCCTCTCCCCTCCCTGTATCTGGAAAAAAATCTGGCCCTGCAACCGGTACTGAGAATCAGATTCACCTACGGACACCGAACCGTAGACCCTAATCGTAAAACTAATGTGTTTGTCGATTATATAAAAAAAGAAGGGCACTATATATTTCGACGTTTTCCCCGTGATTTTGAAACAGAGCTTAAGCTCTCCGCTTTACTTCAGGAATACGGACTTATTCAAACTGAAGAAATGTCGTTCATGCATCCGGATGACAAGGGAAGCAGCACTCCCGCAGGCCCCGAAAATCTTATTGAATGGATTCGCGATAATCAGTCTGTTCTATCCGAGAACCAAATTGAAACCGTACTGAAACCCAATGAAAAGCAATTCAATATTGCACCGGTAAAAGTACTTTTCGAAACGGAGACCAATAAGATGGATTGGTTCGACATCAAAAGCATTATTGAAATCCCTCCATTCCGCATTCCGTTTGTGAAATTTCGAAAAAATATTCTGAATGGTGACCGCAACTACCAATTACCTGACGGAAGCATTTTTATCATTCCCAAATCGTGGTTCTCAAAATACACAGACCTTTTCAACTTTGGTCAGACCGACGGCGACAACATTAAACTCCCCAAAACCTATTATCACTTACTGGAAGAGCTCAACAGTGAAGAAATAGAAGGAATTTCCACCCCTGAATTTCCTCAAATAACAGAACATAAAACCACTCCCCTTCCCGGTGGTCTGAATGCCACTTTGCGCCCCTATCAGGTGGAGGGTTTTCAATGGATGGAATTCCTGAAAGCCAATAATTTCGGAGGCATCCTTGCCGATGATATGGGATTGGGAAAAACTCTTCAAACCATCACATTGCTCTTGCATAACTACAAAGACAACAACAAGGAAGCACTTGAAAGTCAGGACAACCAGCTGTCCCTCTTCGAATCGCATATTGAAGGCTTTAATCAGTCGGGGCGCCCCCCCTCACTCATCGTGATGCCCACTTCCCTGGTACATAACTGGGACAATGAAATTAAAAAATTTGCCCCGGCCCTGAAAACCTATATTTACACCGGAAGCAATCGCGCACGATCGAAAGATCTCTGGA
>DHQK01000173.1 GCA_002411085.1 Marinilabilia sp. UBA5340
GCATCCTCCGTCCTATAAACCAAAGTATTGGCATCCGCTCCTTTGTTATAGGATGGGATAAATTGTCCAAGTTCTGTTATGAACTTTAACTCACCGGCGGACAATGGCCCCTGATATGAAAAAGTTGTTGGATCCGACGGATCAGGTGAAAGTGCAGTTGCTGCATCAGCACTCCACCCGTTGGGAGCTGCATCACCTATCAGGTAAAGAGTTTCGGAAACAGGAAGGTAAGATCTTACAGTAACCTGGGAAGTAGCCGTTTGAGCCTCAACCTCATCAGCAGCCACATTGGCTGTAATGCGGGCATCAAGCTCTACCGCGGTATTTCCCTCAACACCAAAATAGTCCAGCAACAAGTTGTTCAATTCTTTATGAGTAAAACTCTTTTGATAAACGGCTTTCCCCATATTGTAGCTCATCCCTGAAACAAAATCGTTGCCGGCCCTGTCCAGTTCCAATGTATAAGAAATAGAACTACCAGTTCCCATATTAGATCCTGTAGTCCAAACAAAGCTAACAGCTTCAGCATCGGCCTGTCTTTGTGTAAGGTCTATCTCGCTACCTGAAACACTGATGGAAACAGGTTCTCCCATCGCAATTTCAACATCATCATAGTCGTCGGAACAACTTTGCACTGACCATCCCATAAGAATAGCCATAAAATAGAGTGGCAGTCTGCGAAGACTATTTCTCCTTAGTATATTTTTATATGTTGTTTGCATGATTATTATATATTTAATCGTTGCCAAAAAGGCGGTTTTGTATAGCATTTCTGACTATTTGATTAGAAAAACCGCCGTATTTTAATGATTAATACCCTGTATTTTGTTCCAGATTGGGATTGGCATCAATCTCCTTCTGTGGAATGGGCAGCAACAAGTGCTTTTCTGAAGCATTAACTCTGCCAATTGAATGGAGAAAATTCAGTCCCCATTGTCCATTCTCCACACGGATGATATCAAACCAGCGCTGACCTTCAAATGCCAGTTCCATGCGACGCTCATGCAAAACCGTATTGCGAAACTCTTCTTTGGGAAGGCCTGATTGAACATCATCAAGTCCGGCACGATTGCGAACTTCATTCAATGGTGCCTCTGCATCAGAGGTACGTCCCAATTCATTTAAAGCCTCTGCTTTCATCAGCAATACATCGGCATAGCGAAGAACCGGAAAGTTCAACGGACTATTGTCGTAAGCATCAGCAATAGATTTGGAAACCAGGAACTTTCTTAAGTTGTATCCTGTAACCGAATAAGCAGGATCGTATTCCATACCATCAAATGCAGGACCTCCCTCGTACAATACAGTAGCATCCTTTCTCAGGTCGCCATCTTCGTATGAATTAACAAACTCTTCAGTAGGCTGATTCCAGCCCCATCCGCCGGCGACCATATCTGAGTTACGAGGACCGGTAAAAGTACTGAGCCATGAAGCCTGGTTCTCGTTGCTCCAGAAGTCTTCTCCTGCTCCACCAACATACTGTACTTCAAACAGCGACTCTTTAGAGTTTTCGGTAGCAACGGTAAAATTATCAGCATAATTGTCGTTAAGCTCATAACGCAGAGAAGCTACCTCATCGCACAAGTCAACTACATTCTGCCACTCACCACGGGTCAGATAAACTTTGGCCAGCAAACCTGCTGCAGCACCACGGGTAGCACGCCCTTTATCGGCATCAGAATATTCCGATTTTGTAGGCAAAATAGCTTTTGCTTCAGTCAGGTCGGCAATAATCTGCTGATAAACCTCTTCCTTACTTGTTCGTGATGGACGGAGATCATCTCCGGGCTCCTGTGGTTCAAGAATCAGCGGCACATCACCAAAAAAGCGAACCATAACAAAATAGTAATGAGCTCGAAGGAATTTAGCTTCTCCAACAATTCGCTCCTTCAGGGTTTCATCAATGTTCATTCCGGGAACTTTCTGGATCACCACATTGCTTCTTAAAATTCCCGGCGCCGGCCCTCTAAACAAATCCAAAACTCCGGGGTTATCAGTAGTTGTCACAAAATTCGCCAGATCCTGAGTTTCACGACCATCATCTCCCCCTCCGGCACCAACAATGCTGTTTCCCGCCATAATATCGGTGGTCCACATTCGCATATTATACAGTTTTGGCCACTGGAGCGGCTGATAGGCTCCATTAATAGCATAAATGGCATCCTCTTCTGTTTCAAAGAAATTCTCTGTATTAATAGAATCCAGGGGTGCTTTGGTAAGGAAATCCTCACTACAAGCTGACAACCCAAGAAATATGGATAATATGATAAGATATTTGTTCATTTCAATAAACTTTTGATGATTAGAAAGTGATATTTACACCAAAACTCATGGTACGGGTCACAGGATATACTCCATTGTCGATTCCACTGATACCAACTTCAGGATCCACGCCTTCATAATTGGTAAACGTGTAAATATTGGATCCTGAGAAATAAACCCTGGCCTGTTGCATTCCGAATCTTTCAATCCAGCGATTGGGCAGATTATACCCAAACACAATATTCTTAATCCTCAGATAAGAACCATCCTCAATCCAGCGATCAGACGCTCGTGTATTTTTATTGGGATCGTTGAATACGGCGCGGGGCATGGCATTCATATCGCCTTCCTGTTGCCAGCGATCGAGAGTTGCAGTGGTTTGGTTCACGGCAACGGCCATCCCTTCACTCCAGATGCGGTTAGCATTCAAAATTTCATTGCCCTGTACACCTTGCAGAAAGATGGACAAATCAAATCCACGCCAGGTAAACTTGTTATTCATAGAAAACATAAGGTCAGGACTGGGATTACCAAGATAAGTACGATCAGCATCATTAATCACACCGTCACTGTTCAGGTCTTTAAAACGAATGTCTCCTGCCGAAGTCCTGTTGTAGGGATCATTTCCGGGTACTTGTACAGCATGATCTTCAACCTCCTGTTGGTTCTGGAAAATGCCATCGCTCACATATCCGTAAAATTCATTTATAGCATGTCCTTCAGCAATTCTGGAAGGCTGGAAATCAAATCCCAGGTTTCCGGTAGCCATAGGAACTGAGTCATTCAAACTGGTAACCTCATTTTCGTTGTACGAAATATTGAAATCAGTATCCCAGGTAAAATCACCTTCAATATTTCTTGAGCTTACCGCCAATTCAATACCACGGCTTTCCATTTTTCCGGCGTTGATAGAAGGCACAGCAATATCAGAATATCCTGTGGAAATCGGCACTGACATTGGCACCAGCATATCACTGGTGTTTTTCTGATAAGCATCAATTGTTACGTTCATACGCTGGTCCAGAATGGTGGCATCAAAACCAAGGTTAATCTGCTCCTGAGACTCCCACTGAACGTTGGGATTGGGCATAACAATCGGCACCACTGCCGGTGTCACATTATTGTTGAAATTATACTTAATAACACTCAGATTAGAGGCAAAAGCATAGTTACCAATTTCCTGATTCCCGGTATAACCAATACCTGCGCGAAGTTTTAGATCGTCCACAAAATCAATGTTATCAAAGAAATTCTCTTCCGAGATTCTCCAGGCGACCGATCCCGAAGGGAACCCACCCCACTTATTGCCCGAACCAAACCGTGACGAGCCATCGCGACGAACCGTTGCAGTAACCAAATACTTGTCGCTAAAATCGTAATTTATACGTCCCATGTAGGACATCAGTGACCATTCAGAGGCATTTCCTCCAATTTTCTGCTCATCGTTTCCACGATCGAGTTGCTGAGTTTTATCACTTGCAAACTCTTTAACGGATCCGTTCATGAAATCGAAGCGATTCTCCTGAGCACTAGTACCCAACATCACTGTAAGGTCATGCACATCAAAAGATCTCTTGAAGGTCATAATATTGTCCCACAGCCAGGTAAGACTCTTATTGGAGGACTGATAAAGATAAGATTCGGGTTCAGGAGTTGGTTGCCAGTCATATGCAGGCGACCAGGTACGATCATACCAGAAATTCGCTTCCAGTCCGGCGGTCGATTTTAATTTCAAACCCTCGATAATTTCAATCTCGGTAAATACCGAACCAATCACATTATAACCTTTCGTAGTGTTGTCAATCACCGAAGCAGAGCCAACCGGGTTACGGATGTCTCCCACCCATTCGGGGCGGCCAACCGGTCCTGCATAAGAACCATCTTCATTGTAAACAGGTTGCGTGGGCAGCGCTCTCAGCGTTGATCCGATATCATAGGCTCCACTATATTTACTGTCGTGTGTGAGAGTGAGTGAGTTGCCAAATTTAACGTTGTCAAAGACTTTGGAATCAGAATTAAACTGAAGATTATAACGCTTAAAGCCTGTGTTCATAACAATACCTTCCTGATCAAGAAAGCTACCGGAGACGTAATAGGAAGTCTTTTCATTCCCCCCTGAGTAAGATACCGATACATCATGCATAGGGGCCACTCCAAAAAGCTCGTCCTGCCAGTTCGTTCCAACTCCTAAAGATGCCGGATCAGCAAAATCAGGATTCTGTTCACGACCTGCATTGGCCATCATATCGTTGTGCATAGCTGCAAACTGTGCGGCATTAAGCATATCCAGATTATTGGTGGCTTCCTGAGTGCTATAAGAATATCTTACATTGATATTGCTCTGATCACTTTGCCCCCTCTTGGTTGAGATAATAACCACCCCGTTGGCACCTCTGGATCCATAAATGGCAGTTGCGGAAGCATCTTTTAAGATCTGCACCGATTCAATATTGTCCTTATTCAATAGGTTAAGACCTGATTTGGTTGGAATTCCGTCAATGACAATAAGTGGATCATTGTCATTAATAGTGCCCAGGCCTCGAATGCGAATGGTAGCATCGCTACCGGGCGCTCCGGTTGAAATTACCTGAACACCGGCCGCCTTACCCTGCAAAGCGTCACTAACACTTGGAACAGCTAAGGAGGCGATATCTTCGTCACTTACCGAAGCAACCGAACCTGTCAGGTCTTTTTTCTGCTGGGTACCATATCCAACCACAACAACTTCGTCCAAGCCAACCACTGATTCCTGAAGAGTAACATCGACGTTCGTTTCTCCCGTCAGCATAACCTGACGTGTCTTCATCCCGACAAAAGAAAAGATAAGCGCTGTAGCATCCTCAGGCACCTGAATGGAGTAGTTTCCGTCCATATCAGTGATGGTTCCTGTCTGGGTTCCTTTTATCTGAACTGTAACCCCCGGAATGGGCTCCCCTTGGCTGTCGGTTACCGTTCCTCTTACCGGTAGTTCATCCTGTTGAGTCAACGGTGTGTCAACAGATTTTTTCTCATCAGGAAAAATGACCACATGTTTATCAACAATCCTGAAGTCCAAGTTTGTATTTGAAAGAATATTGGTGAGTACTTCTGTTACAGTTTCACCATTAGCATCCACATTTACCGGAGATACGCTTTTTAATTGTTCGTTCTGATAGAAAAAACTTAAACCGGTTTGCGCCTCAATAGAATGCAACACATCAGTAATGGTGCTGTTTTCCATTTTAAGTGTTAACTTCTCATTTTGTGACCAGGTCGTCACAGCAGACAGCTGGAACGTAAGGACCATCACAAAGAACAGGGATAATTTCATAATTCGAAGAATTCGATTTCCTGCCCAGGAACGTCTCGTCCCTGTGCAATTCCACATTTTTTTCATAGATTTACAATGTTTTAGTTCACAATTAAAACCACCTTCAATGCTGTTGGAGCAGCAGTTGAAGAAACTCTTGACGGGGGATGTTGGAGCATTCCCCGTTTGTTTTTAATTCATAGATTCGGATTTTTACTTGTTAGACTTCTGTTTATGTAACACGATATGATTGGGTTTCATTTCCACTTCAATGGGAACCGTAAGATTTACAAATTCAAATACCTGATCCAACCTCAGATTCCTAATGGTACCCGAATAGTGAATACCATTAAAATCTTCCTGCCGGTAATCTATACGTATGTCATACCACCTTTCCAGACGGGTAATGAGATTGTCAAAATCTTCATTATTAAAGACCATCACCCCATCTCTCCAGGCAGAACTATTTCTAACATCACCCTGTTGTTTCACAAATTGAAAAGTCTCTTTGCTCATGGTCAAAAAGTCACCCGGTTCCAGAGAAATCTTTTCTCCAACATTTGACCTGACTTTTACAGCTCCTTCCTCAAGTGCAACCTCGACGGTCTTATCATTAGAATAATTTTTTACGTTAAATTGAGTTCCCGTCACCCTCACTTCCATTCCACCTGTCTTTACTGTAAAAGGACTAGTCACATCTTCTGCCACTTTGAAAAAGGCCTCCCCGTCTAACTGTACATTCCTTTGACGACCAAAATGTTGTTCATATATCAGTTTGGAACTGTTGTTCAACCACACCCGGGTTCCATCAGGCAAAACTGCTTCTGTTCGTTGACCTGAATCAGCAACCAACTCAATCTGAGTATTATCAAAGAGGAAGAAATAGTCAGATAGCATTGACCCAACAGACAGAATAATTGCCACAGAGGCAGCCACTTTCCACCAATTCAAGGTTCGTTTTTTAGCCTGAATAAGTCGGGCACGGTTAAAAAAATCATTAATCGGCACAGGATCCGCTTCCTCGTTCTTTTTAAAATAACGATGTTGAATCAGTTTCTTTAGCCTCTGATATTCAATCTCGTTTTTCTCATCTGACCGCCATCTCTTTAATTCCTCCTTCTCTTCATCAGAAGATGCAACCATAATATGACGGCCGATTATTTTTGATATATCTTTTTCTCGTTTCATTGTTATTTTACTGTCGTGATTGACAAATTTTGAAAACCTAATCTGCCATTTATTATAAGGACACATATTTTTGAGAATATTACTAAATAAAAAAGAGTTTTTTTATTCTTTTTTCACAAACTCTTTATTCAAAAGCCATTGTACTTTAAGAAAAAATATCAAACAAGGACATAATATGGCATTTCACCGACCTCATAAATAGGACAGGAAAGATGTAAAAAGGCGGAAAGTCTGAGAGAAATAGCCATCGAAAATACACTGGGTTAAGAGGCAACCCCCACGCCTTCCCTCTTCGTGGTTATTTTGCTATCAGGAAGAAAGGGGGGGAATGTATATTTCAATTTTTCTGGAAGGCTGACCCAGACTATTTCATAAAACCTTCAACACAATAACATTATAGTAATTTAGCCAGAACTAAAAAAAAGAATGAATAATTTGCTACAGACACAATAAAAAGGATTGTAGGCCGGAGTAGTTTTTCTTTATCGTCAGATCCATGCCCAAGGTTTCGCCGATTTTGCGCACAGCAATGGCAATCTGATTATCCACGGTATTCGCAGAAATCCCAAGAACCTGGGCAGTTTCCTTTCTGGAAAGTCCTTCTTCGCGCAGCAGTTTGAACACCATTTTACATTTTGCCGGCAATTCCTCCACAGCAGTATTCAATTTTTGAAGCATTTGCTCTGAAATCAAATCATCCTCAGGCGTATTTGCATAACGAGTCAGCTCCACCTCTACATCCTCCAATGAGTCAGTTTGCAAATGATGCTCTCTGCGCAGAACATTGTAACACAGATTCCGTACCGCAACAAAAAGATAAGTATTCAGATTTTCTATTTGATCCAG
>DHQK01000018.1:0-143 GCA_002411085.1 Marinilabilia sp. UBA5340
AGATGACTGCCCTTGAGTTCATAAAACCTTTTAAAAAAGCTTATGCCGCAAGACAAAAACCTCCTGTCGCCACAGAACCGACAGGAGGTAAAATTTCATCATCCTCTTGACCTGATTTCCCTTCGCATAAACACCAGATAAGC
>DHQK01000018.1:155-2956 GCA_002411085.1 Marinilabilia sp. UBA5340
ATTATCGTTGGGGAAACGATTAAAAACATCCCGGATCTGGCTGGAACTTTAGATGAAAAACGACATGCAACGGCTACCTTTCATCAGTAAATAATTTATCTAAGTTATTGGTCTGATGGAACTCGCATGGTTGATTGTTTACATTCTCTTTTGAGGCAATCGCTGCCATGCTCGTTTCATTCTTAAGATCTCAACAAAAATGCTTATGATAAGACCCAAAAAACCTCCTGTCGTTTCGGTAACGACAGGAGGTGAAATTTTCATTATCCTCTTGACCGGATTTCCCTTCGCATAAAGACCAGATAAGCAAATAAAAAGCAAAGCAACGTCAGGGCCAACAACCCGGTTATCTGAGGCCAAACCACCATCAGGCTCTGCCCCAGGGGAAGATCTCCCGGTATAGCACCACTCACCTGCTCTGTGGTAAGCGGTCCTACACTCCGGACTGTAGGCACCAGCAATGCAGACGTAACTTCACTGAACAACTCGTTGGGCATCACCTGCACCAGCGCAAATTTTATTTTCTGATAAAAATAAACCATTTGAGGAGGGGCAAATTTCGAAGGTTCAAAACCTTTGGTAATAAGGTTTACAATCATGGGATAAAAAATGGTAAAGAACAGCCAAACGGCAATCCCACTCAAGGCCGATGTGGCCGGCTGTCGAAATCTGACCGAAAAAAACACAGACAGGTTGAGCCAAAAGGCCACATATACTACGCTAAAAAAAGTATATACGGTTATTCGCATAAACTCTTCAGCAGTGGGCGGATGACCCAACACAAACAATCCGGCACCTATCACCAGAAAACTCAACGAAAAAAACATCAAAGCCACAACCAACACTCCGGCAACAAACTTGGCATTCAGCAGATAGTCCCGCGGAACAGGCTGTGCCAGAATACGGCTCAGCGTTCCTCTGTTCTGCTCCGAGTTAACTGCATCAAACCCAAGACTGATGCCAAGCAAAGGGCCCAGAAAACTTATGAATACAAAAAACGATGGTAAAGTACCATCAGATTGGGTAAATAACTTCAAAAAGAAAAAGGAACTATCCGATTTAGCGGAAAAAACCTCCCGGGCATCAATGAGCGATGCATACAGCGCTCCCACTGTAGTGAGGAGGATAATCCCAAAAAGTATCAGAGAACGCCAACTGTGAAAATGATCCGCAATCTCCTTTCGAACCATTACCCAAAAAGGAGACAATTTCTGATGCACAAAAGCATCATCTGCAATTCCATTTGTTTTGGCATTCTTAAATATTTTCAAAAACATATTTCCTTTCATAATGCACTTGTTTTATTCCTGAAAATAGCGGGTATAAATCTCATCGAGACCATATTCCCTGTTGGATAAGCTATTCAGATGGAGACCTTCGCCAACAATAATCGCGGCCACTTCAGGAGCTACATTTCTGCTGGATGAGACCCTGAACCGATGTTCCTCTATTCGCACCTCTGCCACTCCGGGAATATCCAGTAACTGCTGTTTTGTCATTTTCAGGTCTTCTTTCAAAGAAGATGTCCGCATCCCCGTATCCAGCACCCCTTCAATCAAAAACGACTCATCTGCAAACAACTGCTCTGAAAGGGAATCAATATCACCACAAGCCAACAAACGGCCGGAAACAAAAATCCCCACCCGATCGCACACCTGCTGAACCTGATAAAGATGATGAGACGAGAACAACACAGTAATTCCCTCCTTACGGCTAAGATCGGTTATCAATTGCAGGAAGGCCTTTACACCTGTCGGATCTATCCCCAGCGTCGGTTCATCCAAAATAATTACTTCCGGGTCTTTCATTAAAACATCGGCCACCCCCAATCGCTGACGCATCCCGCGAGAATACTTACCGGCCTTTTTATCCTTTTCCTCTTTCAGACCCACACGAGCCAACAGGCCAAGAGCCTTCTCTTCTGCCTCCATTCTGCTCAAACCATTTAACTGACCGGTATAAATCAGGTTTTCAAGTCCCGACAAGTCATCATAAAACCCCACATCTTCTGGCAGATAACCAACCTTTCTCTTTACCTCAATAGGCTGATGAACGGG
Organism: Marinilabilia sp. UBA5340; assembly: GCA_002411085.1. Lineage (GTDB taxonomy): Bacteria > Bacteroidota > Bacteroidia > Bacteroidales > Marinilabiliaceae > Marinilabilia. The sequence goes on from DHQK01000018.1 coordinate 2,213, forward strand.
ATCAAGACCGCAAACCTTTACACTTCCGGAAGTGGGCTCTGTGAGACCAAGCATCATCAATATGGTAGTAGATTTCCCGGCCCCGTTAGGCCCCAAGAGACCAAAGACTTCGCCTTTTCCGATTTTCAGATCCAGATGATCAACAGCAAAAAAATCATCATATTTTCTGGTAAGTCCTTCTATTTCGATGATATGCTCCATGTATTACCTCCTTCCATATTTTCGAAACAGATACAAAATAACACCCAGCGTAAGCAGAATAATCAAGATCCCCAGCCATCCCCACAACAGAGGCGTCTTTACAGAAACTCTAAAACTGGTATCTGACTTGGTTTCCAATGTTTTTGACGACATTCTCACCACATAGTCTCCCGGAATGGCTTTGTCGGCAGTGGCAACAACCGCCTTCACAAGAGCTTCCTTACCGGCTTCGATATGCGGAATGGTATCCGGATCAAAAGAAACACTCCATCCTTTGGGCTTTCCTGAACTCATCGTCACATTTTCCAGTGTTTCGGAACCGGTATTCTTCACCACCAGTTCCAGCTCTTCCTTCTGACCTGCCGTAATATCCGCATTCAAACGTCCGTCCGGAGTTGAAAGCTCCATGTCGAAATTTCCGGAAATAACCACTTCAAGATTAAGTTCAGCTGATGAGCCTTTATTTACTGCACGAACAGGGATTTGATAGGTACCGGATTTTACGTTGTAAGGGGGTTCTATATCGACAGTAATATTGGTAGT
>DHQK01000018.1:3239-3586 GCA_002411085.1 Marinilabilia sp. UBA5340
GAATACGCCTGAGCTTCTCCAGTACTGTTCTTCAGTTCAGTTCGGAAGGAAAAATTGGCACCTGAATGTCCTTCTATATTCATCTGATCACTGGTAAAGGTGGTTTTGTAGGCTCCCTGTTCCGAAACATCCACCATCAATGGAAGGGTTGCAAAGCCCCTGGCTACCACCCTGAACCAATGACCTCCTTTATCCACCTTCATAGGCACATTCACAGTTAGTTTCATTGTTTTAGTCTCGCCAGGCAATACAGATATCTGACGAATCTTATATCCGCCGGCCTTCAGGGTAGTTTCCCAGCCTTGTTTAAGACCTGCCACAAATACATCCACATTACGGACAACAGT
>DHQK01000263.1:0-2905 GCA_002411085.1 Marinilabilia sp. UBA5340
TGCATGATGTTATACTCAGGAAGAATGGCAGGATGGCTATCAGGAAGTATTTAGACAATTTCATAATGCTGTATTTTCCAATATTCAGGTTGGTCTCTTGTGTTTGTTGCAAAAAAAATCCAGTAGTTTAACGTAGAGGAGCTGTTTCAAGAGTCCTTATTTCTCTGAGACAGACCCGGTGAGTTCCGTGTAAGCTTGAATAAACAATGCTTAAGACAGAACAGGATGAAAATAGTAATCTGAAAAAATAATTTTAAACAGTTCCTTGCTGTTAAATACCTTTGCTGCGCAAAATTAACAATACCTCTTCATTATCGTTGTTTTTTGGGTATAAAAAAAGCCCTGTCGAAAGAGACAAGGCTTTTTTTATTTAGGATCCAAAATCGTCAAATGCAATCATCTCATCGGGAACACCGAGATCGTACAGCATTTTTTGAACTGCTGCATTCATCATCGGAGGCCCGCAGAGGTAATACTCAATCTCTTCGGGTTCATCATGTTTACTCAGATATTCTTCAAAGATTACTGAGTGAATGAAACCGGTTGAACCTTCCCAGTTGTCTTCGGGCAGTGGCTCGGAGAGCGCAATGGTGAAATCGAAGTTGTCGAAATTGTTTTCGATCTCACGGAAATCTTCCTCATAAAAGATCTCGCGCTTGGAACGTGCACCGTACCAGAAAGTTGCTTTACGGTCGGTTTTTTCTGTATGAAAGAGATGGAAGATATGCGAACGCATGGGAGCCATTCCTGCTCCACCACCGATAAACATCATTTCACGGTTGGTGTCCTTTATGAAGAATTCTCCGTAAGGGCCTGAAATGGTCACCTTGTCACCCGGCTTGCGGGAGAAGATGAATGAAGAACAAACACCGGGGTTGATTTTCTGGAACCCACCGTTTACTCTGTCGAAAGGAGGCGTGGCAATACGGATATTCAGCATGATAATGTTGTTCTCTGCAGGATGGTTGGCCATGGAATAGGCACGGAACGTCGGCTCCGGATTCTTCATCTTCAGATCAAACATGTTGAATTTGTCCCAGTCACCACGGAATTCTTCTTCCACTTCGATGTCTTTGAAATCCACTTCAATTTTGGGTACGTCAATCTGAATGTAACCTCCCGATTTGAAATCCAGCGTTTCGCCTTTGGGTAACTGAACCACGAATTCCTTGATAAAGGTGGCCACGTTTTTGTTGGAAACCACTGTGCATTCCCATTTTTTGATACCGAGAATTTCCTGCGGAATTTCCATCTTGATATTGTCTTTTACTTTCACCTGACAAGCCAGACGCCAGTCGTTGGCCTGCTCTTTGCGGGTGAAGTAACCGGTCTCGGTGGGCAGGATTGAGCCTGCTCCATCGTGCACCTGACAGCGGCACATGGCGCACGTACCACCTCCACCACATGCTGATGGTAAAAATATTTTGTTGTTACCAAGCGCTGAAAGCAGGGTTTGTCCACTTTCTACTTCCAGTTCTTTTTCTCCTTCGTTTATGTCAATGGTCACTTTCCCTGAGGGGGTCAGTTTTTTCTTGGCATAAAGCAGTATCGATACCAGCAGAATGATCACTGTCAGGAAGACAATGGCGCTGGTGATGATTACCGGGATTGAAATTGCTAATATGTTCATTTTCGAGTGCTCTTTTTAAAGTTGAATACCCATAAAACTCATGAATGCGATACCCATCAGCCCGGTGATGATAAAGGTGATACCTAAACCACGCAATGGCGCGGGAACATCAGAGTACTTAATCTTCTCTCGAATGGCAGCGATACCTACAATAGCCAGCAACCACCCAATACCCGAACCTAATCCGAATACAGAAGCTTCGCCGATGTTGGCATAGTCGCGTTCCTGCATAAAAAGTGATCCTCCGAGGATGGCACAATTTACTGCAATCAACGGCAGGAAGATACCAAGCGAAGTATACAGGGCTGGTGCAAACTTCTCTACAATCATCTCTACCAATTGCACCATGGAGGCAATGACTGCAATAAACATGATGAAGCTAAGGAAACTGAGGTTGATGTCTTCAAATCCTTCTCCCAGCCAGCTTAAGGCGCCTTCTTTCAATACGTAATTTTCCAACAGGTAGTTGGCTGGTACAGTGATGGCCAGCACAAATACTACTGCTACCCCCAGTCCAAAAGAGGTTTTCACGGTTTTGGACACCGCGAGATAAGAACACATCCCTAAGAAATAGGCAAAAATCATGTTCTCTATGAAAATGGACTTAACAAATATGTTTAGCAGATTTTCCATTTCTCTGTGATTATTTGTTGTTTCTTGTTTTGGGTTTCATGTCCTGAAACCCTGTTTTCTTTGCTTAATGTTGACCTTTTAGCTGATATCCACCAGATCCTTGTTTTTGGATCTTTGTACCCAGATGATAATACCGACAGTAATCAATGCCATAGGGGGCAGAATCATCAGTCCGTTGTCCACATATCCCCATTCGTAGAAGATATCGGGTACAATCTGAAGTTCTCCGATTCCGGGCAATGTCAGATTTCCTGTTCCAAAAAGCTCACGAACAAATCCCACGATTACCAGAATGAGACCGTACCCGGCAGCATTCCCGAATCCGTCAAGAACGGCAGGCCAGGGCTTGTTACCCAGAGCAAAAGCCTCCAGCCGTCCCATGATGATACAATTGGTTATAATAAGACCCACAAACACCGAGAGCTGCTTGCTTACTTCATAAGCAAAAGCTTTCAGGATCTGATCCACTAAAATTACCAGAGATGCCACTACCGTCAGCTGAACAATAATTCTGATTCGCGACGGAATAGTGTTTCGCAAAAGTGATATGATAAGGTTTGAAAACACAAGTACAAATACCACCGAGAGTGACATCACGATGGAAGGTTCAAGTTTCGCCGTTACCGCCAGTGCCGAACAAAT
>DHQK01000263.1:3158-20417 GCA_002411085.1 Marinilabilia sp. UBA5340
CCCAGTACCTGAACGGTAATCGGGTTTTGTGCTCCCAGCGGAGTGGTTAACAGTTTCAGGTTCTTCGATGAGAACAAAGGTTCTTTCTCACTACTCATAGTTCCCTCTTTTTATTTTTTTAAAAATGCTTCGTAGCCGTTAAAGTAATCTTCCAGCATGGCATCGAGGCCCTGGCTGGTAATGGTACCACCCGAAATGGCATCTACTCCGTGTGGGGCATCATCCGGAACACCGCCTTTTACCACATCAATGGATATCAGTTCTCCGTTTTCAAAGATCGTTTTGCCTTTGAATTGCTGCTGGAAAGCATCCGTGGATATTTCAGCGCCCAGACCGGGTGTCTCTCCCTTGTGGTCAAAAGTGGCTCCGAAAACGGTGTTCTTGTCTTCGTTCAGGGCTACATAACCCCAGATTGGCCCCCAAAGTCCCTTTCCGCGTACGGGAAGAATGTATTTTACTTCTCCGTTGTCCAGATGACATTCAAAAACCGGGTATTGTCTTTCCGAAAGGGGTTTCCTTACCTCTTTGCTCAGATCTACGTTAAAGGCAGCCTGAGGACTTACCTCCTGGCGGTCACCTTCAAAATTCACGATATAGACATTCTCTCCAATGTATTGCTCATATTTTTCAGCCACATTGGCAGTGGTGCTTTCAATGCTGACCGATTTTAGGATGTCTATCATTTTAGCTTCTTCTTCATTCTTCTTTTGAATGGGATTGAGTGCTTCGGCAACAAACGCAAGTACCGTAGCCACTACAATTACCATTACCGAAGCATAAAGAAAAGTATATTTATTTCCTTGTCTGTCCATTTTATCAATTGTTATGCGTTTACACTTGCTCTTTTCAGACGTCGTTTAATATTGCCTTCTACCACGAAATGGTCGATCAGCGGTGCAAATGTATTCATCAGCAGGATGGCCAGCATTACACCTTCGGGGTAGGCCGGGTTGAATACCCTGATCATGATACTCAGTACACCAACAAGAAATCCATAGATGTATTTTCCACGGGTAGTACGTGTGGCTGATACAGGATCGGTGGCCATAAATACTGCTCCAAATGCAAATCCTCCAAGTACCATGTGGTGAAGAGCAGGTATCTGCATCAACGGGGTAGTGCCAATGGCATTAAATCCAAGTGCCATCAGGAAACCTCCTGCAAAAACCGAGAGCATGATGCGCCAGCTGCCTACGCCTGTGTATATCAGTATGACGGCTCCCAGCAGGATGGCAAGTGTTGATGTTTCTCCTATGGATCCGGGAATGAAGCCCAGAAAGCTATCCATCAAAGAGAATTTATCAACGTTTCCGGAAGTAACCGCTGCTCCAAGTGCTGTGGCACCGGAATATCCGTCAACGATTCCTTCTCCGTTGGTTAGTCCACTGATCCAGATGGTGTCGCCCGACATGTAAGCCGGATAAGCAAAAAACAGAAAAGCCCTTGCCAAAAGCGCTGGGTTCCAGATATTCATTCCGGTACCGCCAAAAACCTCTTTGCCGATAATAACCGCAAAGGCCGTAGCAACGGCAACCATCCAAAGCGGGATGTCTACCGGAAGTACCAGAGGAATTAACATCCCTGAAACAAGGAATCCTTCATTTACCTCATGCCCCCGGAGCTGAGCAAAAATAAACTCAATCACCAGACCTGTTACATAAGAAACGATGACGATGGGGATAACCTTCCATGCACCATGCAATGCCATGGCCCAGAAATCCATCTCCTGGCCGGTAGCAAGAAAATGCTGATAACCTGCATTCCAGATACCAAAGAGGAGCGCAGGAACCAAAGCGAGAACAACAGTGGCCATAGTACGTTTCATGTCCATAGCATCTCGTACGTGCACCCCGTTTTTGTTGGTTGTGTTGGGTACAAACAACAGGGTTTCGAATGCATCGAATGTGGAGTGCAGTTTTTCAAACTTCCCGCCTTTTTCAAAGTGGGGTTTGATTTTATCTATATAATTCCGTAATGCCTTCATTCGAAAGTATTTGTTTTTTTGTGATGAAACCGGATCAATACTATCCCAGCTCCTTAATCATTAATTCTATTCCGTCGCGAAGAATTTTTTGCAAATTCATCTTCGAGGTACACACAAATTCGCACAGGGCTATATCTTCTTCTGCCAGCTCATATATTCCCAGTTGTTCCATTTTATCAATGTCTTCAACAAGGATCGCTTTGAATAACTGTTCGGCCATGATGTCCATAGGCAATACTTTTTCGTATTCGCCGGAAACAACAATAGCTCGCTTACCTCCGTGCATATTGGCGTTGAGACGGTAATTTTTGTTGGGTGTTAACCAGCTAAAGAAGGAACGGGAGGTACTGAATTTCCCAAATCCGGGGGCAGCCCATCCCATAAACTCATACTTATCTCCTTCGGGGATGGCAGTCAGCTGAGAATGATAAAAGCCCAGGTAGCCGTCGTCACTGATTTGAGATCCGGTAAGCACGTTACCACTAATCAGACGGAGGTTTTCTGATGCGTTGAGGTTGTTCCCGATATAGGGAGTAACCGCAGCACCAAGGATCGTATGATAGTAAGCTGGTTTTTTTATTTCAGATCCGGCAACTACGATGGTTCTTTCAAAATCCGGTTTTCCGGAAGTGAATAACTTTCCGATGGCAGCCACCTCTTGTGGTTGAATGGTCCAAATAACGTCCCCTTTGTTGATGGGCATTACCTGTCCAATCTGAATTCCCACATTTCCTGCGGGGTGTGGTCCTTTAAAGCGATGGAGCTCTACTCCTTTGGTATTGGTAAATACCTTTGATGCAGCTTCATCGTTGATGCCAATATGAATTTGCTCCGAAAGTTTTTTTAAGGCGTCAATCCCCGCCTGGAAATCTTTCTCTTTCCCGGTCATTATGAAGTCATAATCAGGGGCAAGAGGAGCGGTGTCAAATCCGGAGATGAAAATGGCCTTGGGCGTATCATTTACGCGGGCAATGATGTCGTAAGGACGCTGGCGCAGATAGGGCCAGGCACCTGCTTCAAGCAGTTTCTTTACAACAGCTTCACGGTCAAGTCCGGCGATGTCCTGCACACCAAAATCCAGGCTTTCATTTTTGCCATCCGATTGTACAACCACCTCCAGGATTTTTCGACGCTCGCCGCGAATGACAGCTTTTAGTTCGCCGCTTACCGGAGATACAAACTTCACATCGGGCTGATACTTATCATAAAAGAGTACCGAGCCTGCCTTCACTTTTTCGCCTTCTTTGATTACCATCTTAGGTACCACTCCGTGAAAATCGGTGGGCTTAATGGCAAACAAATCGGGTAGTTGGGCCTGTCCAAAGACATTGTCAGCTTTGCCTTTGAGCGGGATGTCCAACCCTTTTTTTATTTTGATTACCTCAGACATGTTTGAAAAACGGTTTTTGAATTTGTCTGCAAAAATAGTTAAATTTATTACTTTAGAGCATTTTTATGGCCATTGAAACCACTTCAAAATGAGCATTTATATATTTTTTACACAGTGGAAACAGTCTTTACAAACATTTGGTTCGCTTTATTTGCGTAAAAATTTCTTTAATTTCTTTCTGGTTTTCAATCTGCTGATCTCTCCTCACATAACTGGGCAGGTATCCCGGGATTTTCAAAATCCTGAAAAAATTTCAGATAATATAAAAACTGTGCTTTTTCATCGCAATGGGTGGCCGATGTCTTATCCCCTTATCGGGCTGAATTCCGGTCAGCGATTGTTGCTCTCCTTTGATGAACTGGGTACTGAGATTAAAAATTATTATTACTCTATTGAGATGTGTGATGCCGACTGGCAACCCTCCACCTTGATGCGGACGGAGTATTCGCGGGGTGATGAGATGATTCCGGTGGAGAGTTATGAGCGCTCGTTTAATACCTCTTTTGATTATGTGCATTACGAATTGGTTTTTCCCAATGAGGACATCGATCTTTTGTTGTCGGGCAATTACCTGATTAAAATTTACGATGGTTTCAAAAGAGAAAATCCTGTTTTGATAAAGCGGTTCATGGTGAATGAGCAGCGTGTGTCTGTTGATGCAGAAGTCAAGTACACCATGCAGTCCTCAGGTCGTGGAAATTTTCAGGAAATCGATTTTGTGGTCGATTATCCGGGACTGAGCGTGATGGATCCTGCCACTGAAATTTCTGTGACATTGATGCAAAATGGGCGTACCGATAATGCTATTACCTGTTTACGTCCGCTTTTCTTTGGAAATGACCGTATGGATTTTAATTATAATCGGGAAGTGATTTTTGAAGGAGGGAATGAATTCAGGTGGGTCGATTTTCGCAGTTTGCGGTTTCAGTCAGACCACATTGCCGGAATCAATTTTTTTGACCCGTTTTATCATGTGGATGTATTTACAGATCATGCTCAGGGTGATAAGCCTTATTATTACCATAAAGATTTTAACGGACGTTATTATATCGAAATACAGGAAGAACAAGACCCTGAAATATCTGCCGACTATGCATTTGTGCATTTCTCACTCAACTGGATGCCGCCTGTGGGTGGTCGGGAGGTATATCTTGTGGGCGGTTTAACCAACTGGCTGCTGACACCTCAAAATAAGATGGAGTATGATTTTGAGACTAACCTATACACACATACGCTTTTGCTGAAGCAGGGGTATTACAATTATCAGTATCTGGTGGTGGAGGAAGGAGCCGTAAGTGGAACTGTGCTGCCCGTGGAGGGAAGTTTTGGACGCACCGAGAATGATTATCTCATACTAATATATTTCAGGTCAACAGGTCAGCGATACGATCGACTGGTGGGGGCACATGTAGTTAATTCTGTTAATCTCTGAGGTTTTGTGATCTAATCATAATAGCCACTGTTTTTGAACCGTCCATAGCCATATCCGTAGCCATATCGATTCACGGGACTATAGCTGTTAAGAATTCTGACATCGTTGACAAGTAGTCCGATTTTTTTGATTCGTTCTGATTCAGCAAGGTGGTTGATGAAATTTAATGACTGCTTTTTGGAATATCCCTGTCTGACTATAAAGAGGTTCAGGTCGGCCTCTTCTGTAATGAGTAAGGTGTCTGCAACCAGTGCCAGGGGGGGCGTGTCCAAAATAATCAGGTCGAACTGCTGACGCATCTCTTTGATGAAAAGATTCATTTCTTCACTTTGCAACAATTCAGCCGGATTGGGAGGGATTGGCCCCGATGGAACTACAAACAGGCCAGGTAGTCTGGATTCCTTCAATACATTTTCTGTTTTCTCAGAGCCAATGAGTACATTGCTTAAGCCTTTGTCATTTTTGATGCTAAACTCTGTGTGTGTCTGTGGTTTGCGCAAATCCATCCCTACAACGAGGACTTTCTTTCCAGTTAGTGCAAAAATAGCTCCCAGATTGGCAGCACAAAAAGATTTTCCCTCTCCTGAAATGGAAGATGTGAGCGCAATAACGGGATGTTCCATTTTTCTTCTTAGCATGAAATCGATATTGGCGCGGAGTGCACGGAAGGACTCAGCCAGAGGAGATTTGGGATATTCCAGAACCGGGAGTTTCTTTTCGGCCCGATAATGTTCTATGTGGGCCAGAACAGGGATGGACGTATTGTCTTCTACTACAAAACGGGAATTGATTTTGGTGTTTAAGCCGTCACTCACAAGAATGCCTATGGCCGGCAGGAGAATTCCCAGTAATGCCGCGATTATCAGGTTGGCTGTTGGTTTGGGACTTGTTTTTGATGTGGTTTCCTTAAGGGCCGGGTCTACAATTTTATGGTCAGACACATTGGAAGCCAGAGCGATTCCAGCCTCTGCACGTTTTTGGAGCAGAAAGGTGTAGATGTTGTCATTGAGGGTGAAGTCGCGTTGTATGTTAATGTATTCCCGCTCTGTGCCTGGTAATTTCTGTATTTGGCGGTTGACATCTGCTATTTGGTTTTCAATGACCTCCAGCTCTATCTGAGTGGTGTTGATGATATTTCGGATGTTTTCGGTGAGTGCCTCTTTGATGGTTTCAATTTCGCGAGTCACCTGTTTTACCTGGGGGCTGTTTTGCCGGGCTGTCATCAACAGGCGGTTTCGTGTGGCATAGGCTTCACTGAGTCGTGCTACCAGGTTGTTGAGAGAGGGATCTGCAATTCCCATGGTGTTGGGTACAATCACATCATCAAAATCATTACTGTTCTGGATATAATCGAATAGGTAATCGTAATATTTCGACATTCGTTGCAGGTTGCTTTTTTCGGTCACCAACCCTTCCAGTTTCTCCATGGCATAGTTCCCTTCCGAACTAATGTTGATGACTTTATTCCGGGTTCGAAATTGCTGGAAATCAGATTCAGCTTCCTTCAGTGAATCAGAGATGCCGCTAATCTGTTCGTCAATAAATGCAATAGTGGAACTGGCGATGCGGTTTTTCTCTTCCAGACCACTTTCAATGAAAGTTTCTGCGTGCCTGTTAAGAAAACGAGTGACAATGTCCGGGTGGTTGCCCTGAAGGCTTAGTTCAAGTATTGAAGCATCATCAAAATAGAAGTTGACTTCCAGATTATTGCTGAACTCGGAAGCCTTTTGGATAGGGTCTTGAAAACTAATACTGTAATCGTAGGTGTAAAAGTCTGAGTTTTCGTCGAAGAGCTCGGGTGCATACTTGTCCCGCAGATGAATCTGAAAGGAAAAGTACGGGCTTCGGATGGTTTGTCCGAAACGGAATGTGTCGGTTTGGGCTACCTCTTTTTCGTTGATAGTGGTCTCGAAACTGAGCAGATATTCTTTGGGCGAAAGGATGCGGATAAAAAAAGGAACATTATAGATGCGATTTTCCTTGTCTGTTGCTTTCACAATTATGGGTGATTCCTTGTATAATTGTCTCGCAAGTGCATTCATCCGGATATTCCCCGGGAGTCGGGGGATTTTTTTGTAGTTGATATTTATATCCAGAGAGTTGAGGGTGCGGCTGGTTAGAGAAAATGATTTTAGGATGCCTATTTCGTTCCGGATATTGTCATGTGTGTCGAATGAGAGGTCACGAATGAGGGCCTCTGCTCCAACAGGGTTGTTTTGTCCTGAACGCACAAGGATAGTCGTGCTGCTTTTGTATGTTGGATGTGTAAACTTATTGATGATAAATGCTAAAGCCAATGCAATAAATAATCCGGCCACAAAAATATACCATAAATCTGCAAAACGACTTATCATCTTGGTGATGTCCTGATGGTTTCCTGTGGAAAAAGTATCTTTAGGTTTATTTTCTGAAACGCTCGGTTTATGGGGCATCATGGCTTGGTTTTTATTGATTGTCGAAATACTGTAATAGTACGATGATGGTGGTTACCGATGATAATATCATGCTCATGGTGGGGAGGTTGATCTGGAATGCCTTGCTTCCGGATGGCCTGACGTAAATCACATCGTTGGGCTTCAGGAAAAATGCCGGAGAAGTAAGAAGGTCTTTTTGGGTAAGGTCAATTTCAAAAGTCGTCCTTCCTTCCGGGACTGTCCGGACGACCATGATGTTGCGCTTATCTCCAAGATCAGTAATATCACCTGCCTTACCAATGGCCTCCAGGATCGTAAGATTGTCGTTGTAATGGCTGTAAACTCCTGGGCGGGAAACTTCTCCCAATACTGTTACCTTGAAATTCAGCAGCCTTACAATGACCGTGGCATCGATCAGGTATTCATCAGCTTTGTTTTGGATTTGTTTTTCTATTTCCTGAAGGGTGAGCCCCTCAACCATCAGATGGCCCAGTACGGGAAGTTTTATGTGTCCGTCTTTATTAACGGTGAATCCATTAATGTACTGATCCGCTTCAGAGTTCATGGATGTGCTGAAACCGGAGGTGGGAGCATTGTTGTAGAGGGCTGATATTTCAGGATTGCCAGTCAGAATCCGCACATACAAAATGTCATTGATGCTGATAAGATAATTTTTGTCGGGCTGGTGATAAACCATGGTGGTGTCCTGAAAAGAGGCATTTTTAAGATAAACCATTTTTCCGGGACTTTGGCAGCTTGCGGCTCCCAAAATTATAAATATCAGTCCTGCAAATTTTATAAATGCGCTTTTATTGTGTGGCTTATAGAGCATGTTTCTTTCTTTTCTTGCATGTTTGTGGTTAACGCTTTACTGCATGAGCCGGTTGTTTAAATTATCGGCCGGCTACATCTATATTGCAAATCTATGTTTTTCGCAGTCCAAATTCCAGCCCCAGGTCTTGAGTGACCGGTTATATTTGATTAATGGTATATTTTATAAGGCAAACTTTTGGAAGGGACTTTATTTTTTTCTTAATTTAGATAAAGGTTAATTGGCTTTTTACTTTTTAGTCATTCGACAGCAGAGAGATATTTACTGCGTTCAGATTTGAGAATTAAGCGGAAACTTTAAAGTGACATGAAAAATGGCCCTCTTTATATGGAAATGGATGATTTTTACGATAGTTAAACAGATTGGGCTGCCTGACTGTTAATTGGGTTCATGTTGATTTCTTTTGCATGGCATCAATTATTGCAAAAGTAATGTTGTCAGATTAACAACAAAGGGGCACTCCCGAAAATTTCGGGAATCAATTCTTAAAAAAATATACGGATGAAAAATCTCGATTTTAATATCTTCCAGCCCGGTAAAACCTCCCTGCAGCCTGCCGCAGGACGAGTGCTCATTGCTGAGCCGTTTCTGCAGGGGCCGTATTTTGGCAGGTCAATTATTCTTATTACAGAGCATAACGATAAGGGAACGGTTGGCCTGGTTTTAAATAAATCGACCGAATTGTATCCTGATGAGGTGATTGATGATATCCTCAGCTTTGAAGGAGAATTGTTTGTCGGAGGTCCCGTAAGTTCCAATACCCTGAATTTTCTTCATACCCTGGGCCCCCTGGTGCCAGGAGCAATTCAGATTACTAATACTGTTTATTGGGGAGGAGACTTTGATCATCTCAAACAAATGATAAACGAGGGAGAAGCGTCCAGCAGGTCGGTGAAATTTTTTGCGGGTTACTCCGGTTGGGCTCCCGGACAACTGGAGGGTGAACTTGCTGAGAACAGCTGGGTGGTGTCTACATTGAGCGATGATTTGATTATGACCCGGGAGGTTGAGGATATATGGGAAAAAGGAATGTCTCAGCTGGGTGATATTTATAAAACATGGACCAATTTTCCCCGCAATCCGGCATTTAATTGATTGGGGATTTTAATCCGGAACAAACTTTCTTATTTGGTTATTGAGCCAATTTTCAATTTGTTTTGGGATGCGATTGAAATACCTTTTGTGATCCATGGCTACGACCCACCGCAAACCGCTAACGCTATTGGTGAGAAAAATTTCTTCTGCTTCCAACAGCTCTTCCCGTGTGGTACCGCTACATTCTTTAACTTCCAGACGGGATTCTTCTGCAAAGTTCAGGATTTGTTTACGCATGACGCCATTTACGCATCCTGCCGAAATGGAAGGGGTATGGAGTTGGTTGTTTTTAACCCAGAACAGATTGGAACTGATGCTTTCAATGATTTTTTTGTCCTGATTGACGATGAGGCAGTCGTCCCAATGGTTTTCTTTTTTGTGAATACCTGCGAGAATGTATGGGGTACATGAAAGTGTCTTATAGGCTGAAGCAAAATTCCAGCTTTTTGGGAAGTCTGAGAAAACCCCAATGCGCAGACCTTCCTGATTCAAATGGTATCCTTTGTCGGGCAGGGGAGCAGCTTCCAAAAGCCAGGAAGGGCTGTTGGTTTCTGGAGTATAAAGCCCTCCTTCGCGTCGAAAAACCGATAATCTTATTCGAACATCATAGAAATAGCGGTTTCTGACAATCAGTTTTTCGATGTGTTCTTTGAGTTGTGAAAGAGGAGGAAGTCCGGCAGCGGTAAGCTTTAAGGTGGCCATCCCCCTCAGAAGCCGGTCATAATGATCTTCAAAAAAAAGGGGAACTGTTTTATGGCATCTGATGGTTTCGAACAAACCATCCCCATAGCGAAAAGCCCTGTTTTCAGATGAAAATAAAGGGCGTCCGGTTTCATAGAAATGACCGTTCAGAATAAGATATTTCTTATTTCCGGGAGGCATGGTTCAGCCGTGTTTAAAAATTAAAACTTATGAGTTCGTTGAAAAAATGAAGGGCCAGCCGTGGCTCGTAGAACAGCGGAAAAACCAGCCCGTAGATGGCTCCGTAATAATGGGCATCGTGTCCGATATTGTCCACATTCTTTCCGGCCATATATTTGGAGTAAATGATATACAAAACACCGAAGATGATGCCGGGTATGGGAATAATTCCAAAAAGGAGAATGGGGTTGTAAGGATTGAAAAGTATAGAAGTGAATACCACTGCAGATACAGCCCCCGAAGCTCCTACTGCATTGTAATGAGGATTGTCTTTTTCTTTTTTGAGGGTGGAAAGTGTGGATACGACGATAGCACTTACGAAAAGAATCAGATAGCGGATCACTGTTCCTCCGTCAAAGGCCTGGTCGAAATAATAAAGTACGGCCCGGCCAAATGACCAAAGTACAAACATATTGATGAGCAGGTGTATCCAACTTCCGTGAACCAGGCCGTAAGAAAGCACACGGTAATACTCTCTGCGGTGTACTATCTGCCATGCGTTGAACTGGAGCTTTCCGAGAATATCCGGCCGACTGAAAGCAAAAATGCTTACCAGCGAAATGATAATGATAAGTATGGTGTTAATGTCTAATTGCATAACTGAATCTCTTTAATGCATCATTTTAAATACCATCTCCTGCAACAGATCTCCCTGGGTTGCTGAGTTGTTGTTGAATCCTTTGGACTTCATATCTGTTTCGCGCAACAAAGAAACGATCCGCCGACATTTGCCCCAGTTAAATCTTCGGGAGGCAGCTTTGTAATCTTTTTCCATGTAGCTGTTACGAATGCCGATAGCCGAAAGGTTTTGCTGGCTCTTGTCGCGCAAGGCAATGTAAAGCATTAGCTTGCTGAAGAAGGAAAAAAGCAGTCCGATGGTCATCTGGATGGGGTAATCTTTGGGGTTTTGAGCAAAAATGCGGGCAATTTGGTTGGCTTTGTAAACATCTCCGGTGATAATGGCCTTCTGCAATTCAAAATTGTTAAAGTCCTTACTGATGCCAACATAGTCCTGAACATGCTGGGGAGTGATGGTTTTCACTTCGTTGCCAACCGCTGTCTTCAGCTTGTCGAGCGCCTTTACCACATTTGAAAGCTTATTTCCCAGATGATCTACCAACATCGTATTTGCTTTTGGGTCAATCTCCAGATTTAGCGTTTTCATATATTTGCTGATCCAGGGCCCCATTTGATTTTCGTAGATCTTTTTGGTCTCAAGCGTAACAAAATCACCTTTGGCAAGTGCCTTCCAGGCCCTTGTGGTTTTGTTGAACTTGTCACGATAATTGATGACCAGCAGAGTGGTGGGGGAGGGTGTTTTAAGATATGCTTCCAGAAATTCAAGATCTTTTTTGAAATCTTTGATGGCCTGCGCCTCTTTGAGTATAATAACCTGCCGCGGTGCCATCATGGGATAGCGACGAGCTGCTTCCAGCACATCTTTCAGTGTTACATCTGCCCCATAATAGACCGTTTGATTAAAGGCTTTTTCATCTTCGGTGAGGGCATTTTTTTCGATGTAATCTGTGATGTAATCGGCATACCAAGGCTCTTCACCCATCATAAAGTATACCTGGGCATATTGGCCTTGTTTTAGTTGTGTTATTATTTGCTCAAATGTCATAAATCGGTTTCTTTGGATCCACAAAGATAAAATTTTAATGGCCACCCTCCGTGAAATAGATCTTCTGATTTATTATTGTCAGCCAAAAGTCATAACCCAAAACCTCTCTTCTGTTGCAGCTCCGCAGCTTTTGTTTTTCAGGCAAATGTTACAGTTAACGATTTGTTACTGCTCATCGGTTCAACTCAAAACCCGAAACCCAAATTTATGGTGCAAAAACCTCTACGTCCTGAGGGGAAACCACCAGCCCGCATAACCATTACGAAAATTTAAAATCAGAAACACGGAACCAGGAACTCTGAACTATCAACCCTAAAACCTTCAGGTGTCAAACTTCAGGTGTTTTACAGATTTTCCATTATTGATAATTTCCTTTAATGAGTCGATGCCTACCTGAAGATGTTGGTTGACAAATTCTTTGGTGACTTTTTTATCACTGGCATCAGTTTTAATTCCCGTGGAAATCATTGGTTGATCTGAGACCAGGAGCAGGGCTCCTGTAGGAATAGAATTGGCAAAGCCAACAGTAAAGATGGTAGCCGATTCCATATCTATAGCCATGGCGCGTGTTTTGGCCAGGTATTTTTTGAAACGTTCGTCGTACTCCCAAACCCTTTTGTTGGTAGTAAAAACGGTACCGGTGTAATAGTCGCGACCATAATCGCGGATGGTTGTGGAAACCGCCCGTTGCAGACTAAATGCAGGTAGCGCTGGTATTTCGGGTGGGAGGTAATCGTTGGAAGTACCGTCACTTCGGATGGCGGCAATGGGCAGGATCAGATCGCCCAGTGTGTTTTTCTTTTTTAGCCCACCACATTTTCCCAGAAACAATACCGCCTGGGGATTAATGGCACTTAATAAATCCATGATAGTGGCAGCATTGGGACTTCCCATCCCAAAGTTGATGATGGTGATTCCATCGGCACTACAGTTGGGCATGTTGTGATCTTCTCCGATAATGGGGGCGTTGTGCCATTTGGCGAAAAGCTCAACATAGTGGTTGAAATTGGTAAGTAATATGTGTTGAGTGAATTCTTTTAGGGGGCGTCCGGTATATCTTGGAAGCCAGTTTTCTACAATCTCGTTTTTGGTCTTCATTTTTTTGTTTGGTTTACGGTTTTTTTACGAATATAGTTGATTTTTCGCTCAGCCTGCTCCGTTTATCTTATTTTTGCACCATGGAGAACTTAAATTTGCCGGCTTATTCTTTTAAATACAAGGAAGAAAAGAATAAAAAGTTTATCTGGGATGAGGTGCGGGGAAAGTTTGTGGTAATCACTCCTGAAGAGTGGGTGCGCCAAAATTTTCTGCGTTTTATGACCGGTCAACTTGAGTATCCGGCTTCTTTAATAGGGGTGGAAAAGATGCTGAAGGTGAATGGACTCTCTCAGAGATGTGATATTCTTCTTCACAACCGGCAGGGAACTGCCGTGATGGTGGTGGAGTGTAAGGCTCCTGCCGTGGCTGTGAATTCCAAAACTCTAGCTCAGGCAGCGCGCTACAATACCACGCTGAAAGTCCCTTACCTGGTGCTGACCAATGGTCGCCAGCATTATTGCATCCGGGTAGATCTGAAAACAGGAGAATATGAAGCGCTTTCCAAGTTCCCGGCATTCGAAGAAATGCAGTGAAGAGGTTATTCTCAGGCAGAAGTTGATCAGGCAGAAGTAGTTTCTGTTTATTCAACAGATTGTTAGGTTTGCCAGAGCTAAAAAAATAGTTTTCAAGGGGCGATTTTCTGATACATCAGCTCATCGCGGAAGCCGGCAGGTGTTTTTAGCCACTCTTTTTTTCTGCCGATGAACTGAAAATCGAGACTTTCAAATAGTTTAATGCTGGCTTCGTTATCTTCTGATATATCGCAAAAAACCTGATGAAGCCCCAGGTGCGAAAAGGCATATTCGGTGAAAAGTGCCACTGCCTCACGAGCATGACCTTTGCCCCTTGCGTGTTGATAAATCATGATTCCGATTCCTCCGCGGGAATGATAGGGGTCAAAATCGAAAAGATCTATCATTCCGATACTTTCCTGCTTGTCCTCCCCAGGGATATCGATCATTAAACGCAATTGTTTGGTTTGGTAGATATCCAGCGAAATCTGATTGATGTAAGTAACAATTTGATGCCTGCTAAAAGGGGTCAGCGTGTTGCTTACCACCCAGAGATCCATTTGGTTTTCCCATTGGTATAAAAGATCTGCATCCGTCGGTTCAAGGGCCCTGAGAATTACTTTGTCATTTTTGATCATAGAGTTCAATTTATGCCGGCAAAAATAAAGTATCGTGACCGGATGTCAAAAATGACGAACAATTACTCTTCCGCACTGGTCTTTTTTAGTGTAATGGCCGGGAGATAAATGGCCCTGTTTCTGGATTTGTAATCGTCTTTGGCATCAATATTAAAAGTTCTGGAATAGCGCTCATGACCTTCACTTTCGATAATGAGCTGATACTCCTGGGCTGTTGGCACGATGGCAATGAATTTTCCTGTCAGGGCATTGGTTCTGTAAGTCCCCTCCGTTTGATTTGTGGACAGATTCTTTACATAAATTACCGCATTCTCCGCAGGTTGATTGTCGCTGTTGAAAATATGGGATGAAACCACTGCCATAGCTCTTTCGTCATTGGCCGGAAACTGAAGAACATAAAGATCCGACTGGCCCATCCCTTCGTCCTGTTGAGAAGCGTAATAGACCCGCTGCCCGCTTGGAGTGGGCATGTAAAAAAGATCATCAGTGGGGGTGTTGATTGGATATCCAATGTTTACGGGGACAGACCATTTATCATTACCATTGCGCGTGCTCTTGAAAATGTCGTATCCACCCATGGAATTGTGCCCTGATGATGAAAAAAACAGTGTTTTTCCATCGGGATGAATATAGGGGCCTTCTTCATCCAGTACTGTGTTGATGTTGTCTCCCAGATTGACGGGTTTTCCCCAGGTGCCGTCAGGAAGTTTGTTGGAATAATAAATGTCTTTTCCACCAGTGCCTTCGGGTCTTTCACTCGAAAAGAAGATCGTATTTCCATCGGGAGTCAGAGAGGCATGGGTTTCATTAAATCCCGAGTTGATTGGAGCCGGAAGCATCTCCGGTTCGCTCCATCCGTCAAATGTTTTGTGGGTAATGTAGAGCGCTCCTTCATATCCATAGTTCTCAAAAAAGAGAAGCCCCTGTCCATCAGGCGTAAGGCTTACCGTCGCACGGTTAGCCCCATTGTATCCGGGAATTTCCAGGATCTTTGGTGCTGTCCATTGATTGTTGCGCCAATGGCTGACAAAGATGTTCTCAAAGAAAGGACCGTTGACGTTAAGTGTATCCACCGGACGGGTAGAGGTGAAATAAATCGTAGACTCATCATACAGGACGATGGGGCTGTGATCATTGTATTTGCTGTTGATAATATTGCCCAGGTGCTCAACCTTTCTTTCTACAGGATTTGCTTTAAGTTTGAGGAAGTTTTCACAGTATTTTACTTCCTGATTGATGGTGGTAATAAAATCTGAATCGTTGGTGTGTGCTTTTACCTGATTAAATTTTTCACAGGCTTTTTCAGCATCTCCATTGAGTCGGTAGGCTTGTCCAAGATAAAAATGGGCTTCCAATGTTTCGTTGCTGTTGTTCTTTTTTAGGGGATAGAGTTTTACGGTTTTTTCCAGTATCTCCACCGCCCGTGGGAACTTGTCTTCATCGGCCATACAGCTAAAACCTGTCAGCAGCAAAGCCTCCGGGTGCTCCGCTTGTGCTAGGGGATGAAGAATTTCGATGGCATCCTCATACAGTCCTGCTTCAATAAGCTGATTGGCTTCCCGGATAATTTTCCTGGGTGATTGGGCTGAGGTATTTATTCCGGTCAGAAACAGGAATGTCAACATTATGATGAGGTGGGGGTAGAAACGTCTATGCATGATCCTTTGGGTTTTTGTTATGCATCCGAAAAAAAAAGTTATTTAAGTTGGATGGAACTCGCACGCAAGAATATCTACATTTTCTAATGAGACAATACATTACCATGCTCGTTTCAACCGGTTAAAATACGAAAAAAAAGAGTGAGAGTGCAGCTTACTGATGTAAGAGTTTTTTTAACGATGCCTTTTTGGTGATGAAAACGGGGTTTTTCTTGATGTTTGAAATTGCTACTTGAAAAAAACTTTTTTTCTCAGTGAAGGCCGTTACTTGGTGGTCTGATTGTTCTTTTTTTCAGATTTTGCGAAAAACAGGTGCTTTTTTGTGGGCTTCCCATTTTATTACATCAGGGAAGCTTGATTGTTCCTTTTAAATAATGGCACAGGACTCAGTGTTTTTGTGTCCATTAGTCTTTACAGAAAAGACTTTTTATAAATCCGCAGAAGGTATTTCGTTCTGCTTTTCTGTATCTGGACAAGAAAAGATCTCGCTCCTGTGTAGAGATATTCTGGCTTAGCATCTGATAAATTTCTCCCCATCCTGGAAAGCCGCCTATATTCCTGTCGTCAATAAACAGGTCGGCATTGACTTTCCGGCTTAACGACGAGTTAAATTCTTCTTCGGGATAGCTTTTGTTAACTGCATAAAATTCAAGGCCGTTTTTTTGGCAGAATTCCACCGCTTCGTTCAGTTCTTTTCCTGCTCTGAATGTCCATAAAATCAGAAGATGGCCTTGCTTTTGCAATGCTTTAAGTGTTTCAAAAGCGAATAGTTTTTCTTTCCCTATTTCCGGGTATCGGTGTTCTACAATGGTTCCGTCAAAATCGACTGCAATAATCATTGGCTGTGTTTTTTAGGATTCATCAGTTTCTTCAGGGTTGCCGGCTTCTATCTCTGACAGGATGTTGTGTTTTGTGGGGCGGTTGATCAAAAAAGCCAGAAACAGCAAGGCAAATACGTATAAGAAGGTGTTGTCGGCGGTGAGCATATAGCTGAGAATTCCTAAGACGGACAAGGCCTCCAGGGTGCTGATTTTGATTAAGAAACTGATTTTGTATTGGTTGATTTTTGATTGCATGGGAAGCTCCGGAGCGATGTGTTTTACTTTCTTGGAATGAAAAAAATAGCTGGCCGGAATGCCTCCCAGCGAAAGAATCAGAATTACCGATTTCAGGTTTTCTTTTTGTGTGAGGGTCCACTCGGTAAGCGGGCCGGTGCTTCGTGTGGCGAAAACTGCCATGATGAGCATTATGAGCATGACGCCGAAGAGGGTCCAGAAAACGATCTTAATTTGATTGATTGACTTGTCCATTGAATCTTTTTTAGTGTTTTACAAGGCCTCTTTCTCAAAAGGTTGTCTGTCCACCAGCGATCGGCCCAGTGTCACCTCGTCAGCGTATTCCAGTTCGTCACCAATAGCCACACCTCGTGCAATGGTGCTGAATTTCACCGGGTATTGCTGAAATTTGCGGTAAAGGAAAAAGTTGGTGGTGTCTCCTTCCATGGTAGTGCTCAGGGCAAAAATAATCTCCCTGACTTTCTCCGATTTCAGTTTGTCCTCCAGCGGAATGATAGTAAGGTCGTCGGGGCCAGTTCCATCCATAGGGGAGATCAGGCCGCCCAATACATGGTAAATGCCCTGGTATTGATGGGTGTTCTCTAT
>DHQK01000263.1:20731-21266 GCA_002411085.1 Marinilabilia sp. UBA5340
TGTTTCAGTATATGCAAAACCAGGCGGAGGGCAGTTTTCTTTCCTATGCCGGGCAGTTTGGAAAACTCATTCACCGCATTTTCGAGTATCTTGGATGGAAACTGGATGTCTGACATGGCCGTGTTTATATTTGCTGCAAAGGTAATAAAATAACAATGTTTTTGGTTTTCTGGTTTTAAATGACGGGATCGTGATTTAATGACTTGTTGATGAGTTACAATGCTTTGTTACATTTTTGTTTTGATCTTTATGAGAATCAAAATGTTTACTGTTGTTGTTAAATTCTTTCTGCGCTAATCCTGATACAAAGATAAAAGAGTAGAGTGCCACCATTTAGCACTCTTGTAAAAAAATGTCAAAAAATTGCACTTTTTTGAGTACGATTACTATTTTGAACTTTGTCGCTATTCTTAAACCCTTCCCTTTTCTCCACTTCATCTTCGGATTTTCTTCGGCAAGCACGGGTTCTGAAGGTGATTTTTATAACCCTTTTTTTTCATATCTGGATTGTTTTTTAATAATATTATGATAACTT
>DHQK01000263.1:21523-24311 GCA_002411085.1 Marinilabilia sp. UBA5340
CTTCTTCGGGGCTTGTTCGGCCTTTCTTCGACCTTTCTTCGACTCTATAGAGTCGGAGAATAGTCGAACAACAGTCGAACAAAGGTCGAAGCAGGTACGATGATGCCCCGAACAAAGCACGGAGAGAGCTGTTGGTAGTCCCGAATAATTATTGTTTCACCCTCTTAGCCTCTCACCATCTTCCCATCTCACCCTTTAATCCTCATTCTCTTTACGCGCTCTTTTTTTCCTGATTCTCTTATCTTCCATTAAATTTGTGACCTTTGTGTGTCACAAGAATTTAAACTTATGGATCCGTTACTGATACTCTCCCTCGTTGGTGTTTATTTTGTTGTTTTGATAGCTTTGTCGGTCATTACCTCCCGCAAGGCCGATAACGACAGTTTTTTTCTTGGGAACCGGCGCTCACCCTGGGTCGTGGTTGCCATCGGAATGGTGGGAGCCTCCCTGTCGGGGGTTACCTTTGTTTCGGTACCTGGATATGTAACATCGGTAGGTTTTACCTATATGCAAATGGTAGCCGGTTTTTTTGTCGGGTACCTGGTGATTGCTTTTGTCTTGTTGCCACTCTATTACCGCTTAAATCTGACCTCTATTTATACCTATCTTGACGGACGTTTTGGTGTCAGTTCCTATAAGTCGGGAGCGTTGCTGTTTATTGCCAGTAAGCTGGTGGGAGCGGCTGCCCGTTTATACCTGATGGCGGTGGTGCTGCAGATAGCCTTGTTCGAGGATTTGGTAGTCTCTTTTGCCACTACGGTAGCTGTGTTGATTGGGTTGATTTACCTGTATACTTTTCGCGGAGGAATAAAAACCATTATCTGGACAGATGCCTTGCAGACACTTTTATTTCTGGTGGCTGTGGGCGTTACGATTTATCACATCGGGCAGGAAATGAACCTGGGGTTATCAGGACTGATATCAGCCATCGGTGACAGTGGGTTGTTTAAAATATTTGAATTTGAAAACTGGCATTCCTCACAGCATTTTGTGAAACAATTCTTTTCCGGCATTTTTATTACCATTGTCATGACCGGGCTTGATCAGGATATGATGCAAAAGAATCTAAGTTGCCGTAGTCTAAAAGAGTCCAGAAAGAATGTAATGTCTTATGGATTTGCCTTTGTACCGGTCAACTTATTGTTTCTTTCCCTGGGAGCTTTGTTGGTGGTGTTTATGCAGTTTAAAGGAATTCCTCTGCCTGATCGGGCCGATGATATTTTTCCGTTGGTAGCCACGAGTGGTTATCTGCCGCTTTCAGTAGGCGTTTTGTTTTTCCTGGGCTTGCTGGCTGCCGCTCTTTCGAGTGCCGATTCAGCGCTGACTTCTCTGACAACCTCTTTTTCCGTAGATATTTTGAAAGTCAATCAACTGACGCCTCAGGCGGGTAAACGAATCCGGATGTTTGTCCATTTTTGTTTTGCCATCTTAACAGGTTTTGTAATTATTGTTTTCAGAATGGCCGGACAGGACAGTATTATCGATACTGTATACACATTGGCCGGATACACTTACGGCCCGTTGTTGGGGTTGTTTGCCTTTGGTCTTTATACCCGACGCCGGGTCAGAGATAAAGTGGTGCCGTTGATTGCCGTGCTGACACCTGTAATTACCGGAGTTATAGACTACAATGCCATGGAATGGTTCGGATTTGCTCTGGGATTTGAAAAACTGATGCTCAACGGAGCGATGGCTTTTGGCCTGCTGTGGTTGTTTTCACGTAATGAGTCGTGACAGTTTGGCACACTTAAGTTTGTGGAACCATATTTGATCAAAAGGAAGAGAGTTACTTATAAACTAAAAACTTAGAAACAATGAGAAAAATAAAATGGATATTGATGGCAGCTGTGATAATTCCTTTATTGTCGAGCTGTGGATATAATACGATGGTGGAACTGGATGAAAATGTAGCTGCCAGTTGGGCTCAGGTGGAAAATGTTTATCAGCGTCGTGCTGATCTGATTCCCAATTTGGTAAATACCGTTAAAGGTTATGCTGAGCACGAACAAGAGACTTTACAGTCAGTGATCGAAGCCCGTTCGAAAGCTACCAGTATCAATCTTTCTGCTGATGAATTGAATGAACAAACGTTGCAGAATTTTCAAAAAGCACAGGATGGACTTTCTTCTGCATTGTCCCGACTGATGGTGGTGATGGAACGATACCCTGATTTGAAAGCCAATCAGAACTTTCTGGATCTGCAGGCCCAGTTGGAAGGGACAGAGAACCGCATTGCCGTAGAACGCCGGAAATTCAATGAAGCCACCCGGGCATACAACACATACATCCGCCGTTTCCCAAGAAACCTGATTGCCGGAATGTTCAACTTTGAGAGTAAACCCTATTTTGAGGCTGATCAGGGTGCCGATAAGGCTCCGGAAGTGCAGTTTTAGGTAGCTCGCAAACACAGGCTTTACTTTTTCTTTTAGCTTTGAGCTTCGGGCAACTTCTGGCTCCTGCCTGGCGACGGATTTTCTAACTTGGCATAGCCAGAGCCAAACAAGTAAAAGAAAATCAAATGAGAATTTGCTGTATAAGCTAATTGCTTCGCAATTATTTTTTTTGTCCACGAAACGGCTGAAAGGAGTTCGATGACTCCTCCTAAAGTCAATTATGATATTATTAATTTCACGAATTAAGAGGGTGTCCCAAAAGTCACTAATTACAGATAGAGAACACAATGCTTGCTGAAAGAGGTATTGTATTTCAATTAGTTACACAGAGATTGTTGAGCTTTTCACAGAGAGGCACAGAGAAAAATAAACTTTTTTGGACAGCTTTTTCAATT
>DHQK01000085.1 GCA_002411085.1 Marinilabilia sp. UBA5340
GAATGTTATGCAATCGGGTATTATTCTGCCTGCAAATTTAATATTTTATATTGATTTTGTTATTAATTAACAAGAAGCTTTTTCACTAATTGACTCGAATTCCAGAATATTTCAAATGGATGATCGATTGGTAATCTGGATATCACAAATAAGTTGATGTTTGGGTTAGTGAATAACTGAGGTTGAAATACCAATGGGAGCTGGTTGTAATTTTTCCGTTTTAAAGTTATGGTTCCATAAAGACCACAGAAGTCAGGTTGATTTTTCTGAAATTATTGTTTCCCGGGTTTTGATTTTATACTTTTACAGTCAAAACCCTAACCCATGAGTCAAACAATAAGATCGTTAAATCGAAAATCCTTTTTCCGTTCCTCCAATTGGCAAAGGAGTGTTGGCATAAAGATTTTGGTCGGTTTCTTCGTTTTTTACCTTTCCATTAGTTTATTGATTTTGGGATTCACAATACCCGAAATACTTAAGGAATATTTTCCCGGACAAAACGTAATCAGCGCTTTCAACCAGCATTTGTTGTATTATATTATTTTCAGTGCCATACTTCGGCAACTTTTTCAGGAGATTCCCATTGTAAACAGCATCCCGCTACTTGTTTTGCCTTTCAGGAAAAAGAAGATCGCCCGGCACCTGGTCAATAAATCGTTCTTTCATGTCATTAATTTTCTACCTCTGTTATTTCTGATACCCTTTACTTTTGATACGGTAATAGATAAATACGAACTGATAAATACCCTGGGATGGTTGATAAATCTTGCAGGATTTATCTTAGTTGATCACATGATTGGCATTTGGCTAAAGAGATTCTCTTTCTACAAAGAAAAAATGTCCGCCATATTATTGGGCCTGGGTATTGGACTGTTTCTGTTGTCCTTTTATAACATCATCCCTGTTTCTGTCTGGATTGGTCAATATTTCCAGACTGTGTTATTATATCCGCTTCTGGCTGTGGCTCCATTTATTTTTGTAGTACTGCTTTACCGTTTTAATATAAATGAGATTGCCAAAGGAATGTATTTGGATAGTCGATTGATGCCTGCTGAAAAGGACGTGAATATTCATGCCTTTTCCTGGACGGATAAGTTGGGTTCCATCGGCAAATATATTTCTCTTGAACTAAAGATGATTACACGTAATAAGAGGACCAGAAGTGCTTTTATGAGTGTTGTCTTTCTGCTGTTATACGGTTTTATCGTTTATGGTAATTCAATGATGAGCAGCGACTTTTCCTTGATTTTTGTCGGCATACTCATTACAGGTAGTTTTAGTGTTAGCTACGGTCAGTTTACCCCGGCGTGGCATTCAAAATATTTTCCCTTTTTGATGACTCGCGATTTTGGACTCAAAAATATGCTCAATGCACAATATTTCTTGTTTATAGCCTCTACACTGATAGCCTTTATTTTTTCCACCGTTTACCTGATTTATGGCACCAAAGTGCTATTCTTTAATTTTCTGAGTGCCATCTTCAATATTGGAATTACCAGCCATATTGTGTTGTGGATGGGATCGTTCAGTACAAAACCCATTGATTTATCTCAAAGTTCTTTTTTTAATTATCAGGGCACCGGAGCTTCGGTGTGGATTATGTCGTTAATCATTATTCTCGGGCCAATACTATATTTTGGTCTGCTAAGTTTGCTGCTCGAGGATATTTGGTGTTATCTTATTTTTGGACTCACTGGCATTGGCGGCATTGTATTTCACGAATCCATTATGAACAAAATTCTGATTCGATATAAAAAGAATAAACACCTGATGCTTTATTGTTACCGTCAAACCTCTTAACCTTTTCTATACTATGATCACATTAAAAAATGTAGTAAAGAAATACAACGGAAATGTTGTATTAGACATTGATAATCTCTCCTTTCAGCAAGGAGAAATAGTGGGTGTTGTAGGCAACAACGGAGCCGGAAAAACAACCATGTTTTCAGCCATTCTGGATCTAATTCAACTTTCTGAAGGATTCATTGAAAACAATCAGCAACGCGTAAATCAATCCGAAGAATGGAAGAAGTTTACCAGCTCTTATCTGGATGAAAAATTTCTGATTGATTACCTCACACCCGATGAGTATTTTAACCTGGTAGGGAGCTTACGTGGATATGCTCCCGGAGATGTTCGGGAATTTATCGCCGGGTTTGGTGATTTTTTTAACGGGGAAATAGACAATAAAAGAAAATATATCAGGAGCCTCTCCAAAGGTAATCAGCAAAAAATTGGCATTGTCGCATCGTTGATTGGCAATCCACAAATTGTTCTGTTGGATGAGCCCTTCAGTAACCTGGACCCAACTTCTCAATACCGGTTGCGTCAGATTATTAAAGATTTTCAGCAACAAAACAACTGCACATTTCTGATTTCCAGTCACGATTTGAATCATGTCGCGGAAGCATGTAGCCGTATTGTCATTCTTGAAAAGGGAAAAATCGTGGATGATGTTAAAACAAGTGACGAAACCATGATGAGACTGGAGAGTTATTTTGCTATTTGAAATCGCTGGTCTCCTCTTCTTGCTAATTCAGTTAAGCCATTTAGAGTAAACTTTGATGTACAAATTAAGTAGGAGGCTCTGTGTTTTGTATATTTAATATTTATTTTTAATTTGCTTGAGAATACACTATAGTATGTAAAACAACCTTTATTCAGTTACATAATTACTTTAAAATTAAATGAATCATGAGAAAAAACTTTAACCTACTTTTGACCCTTTCGATGATTGGGTTTTTTTTAGTGTCATGTGAGAAAAATGACACTGAATTAGATGAAAACCTCAAAAAAGAAGGAAGAATCTCTTTTAGCCTAACCTCACTTGAATCAGAACTAAAGTCGTCAAGCATTGATGATTTTTCTAAATTATCCAACGCTGTGATTTCTATCGCAAACCATAATAGCGACTCAACGCTTATTGATTTGCAGGAATTGAAGTTGTTCCGTATTGGGGAAGCCCTTTACACAGAAGAAATATCCCTGCCCGAAGGAGATTATGAATTAACACAATTTTTCCTTCAGGATTCAGCCAACAACACCTTGTATGCTTGTCCCCATGAAGGTTCAGAACAAGCTCAGAATGTTCAGAATCCTCTCCCCGTTGAGTTTTCTGTGGCCGCAAAAGAAACAACTCCGGTAGCTGTTGAGGTTCTATCAACTAAAGATCATAGCCCCGGAGATTTTGGTTTTTCTTATTTTGAGATTGGTTTTGTTGATACATTTCCTTTGTTAGTAAACATTATTGATGCTGAAACACAAGAGTTACTAAGCGGTGAGCTTGAAATAAGTGCCGATTCATCATATTCATTTGTTAAAGCAATTGATGCTGTAATGTTTAATAGAGTCTCAGTAAAAGATGGCATACAGTCTTATACCATTTCGGTTGATAAAGAAGGCTACGAAGTATATACAGAACGTTTTCTTTTAGATTCCCTGAAAGCATACGATCAAACACCCCTTACCATTTCTTTATCTAAGGAGTCGTCCTCGTTGTCTGAAAGCTTAATTCTTAATTACGAATTAAACAGCAATGCCTTTGATTTTGGAATTTACGGATATAATTTAGACGTTTCAAATGCGGAGCTTTGTCAGGATAGATTTAATCGGGATTCTATGGCCTATAGCTTTGACGGGCAATCAAAGCTTACCTTGTATGATGTTCCGATAATTAATCAATCAGAAGCCCAATCGCTAACGGTTTGGTTTAAAACCACAGAAAGTCACTCAAGCCGGGAGTACGGAGGGGTGCTGATTACCATTCTGGGGAGTGAAAATGGATATGATGGTTCACGTTTTTCCTTAAATATTAAAAACGGCTATCTTCGAGGTAACTACGGTGATGGTTGGCTTGATACTGATCAGGAGTGGAATGATCGATTAACCTCAGAGACAAGATATGATGATGGAGAGTGGCATTTTGCTACTTTTGTTTCGACTGGAGATGATGGTCTTATTTCCCTGTATGCGGATGGGGTCTTAGTTGGGCAACAGGTTCCTTTAAGATCTAACCACGATCAATTGGAAGGTTTGGATATAAAAATTGGAGGAGAAAATTACAGAAGCTTTTTCAATGGGTGTATTGATAATGTAAAATTATACGATAAAGCTTTGTCTCAAGAAGAAATTAATTATCTCTATAATCAGCAGTAGGCTGATATTTTTTAAGAAATACATATGGGGTTGTCTCTTTATTGGGGACAGCCCTTTTTTTGCATTGAAGCATTTTTTAGTGCATTTTAAACAGTCTTTGCCGGCAAGCTCAGGATATCTACCTCCAGAGAATTACTACAACCGGCATAATTTCTAACCGATGAATATAAACAATCTTCAGTATTTTGAACAATTCTTGAGCGTACCGGATTGTTGTAAATTGCGAGAGAAAATATCAATCTAATTTGGCACTTGAAAGATTCGGAAGTATAATCCGTTTGATCTTAGATTTGAAAACCTGTGGATATTGTGTAAATGTTTTTATCTTAAAAGATAGAAGATGTCCGATTTCAATATTGCGGTTAAAAGCGAAAATCTGACCAAGTTCAAGAGCAATTTTTTTTCTGTTAGTTGAAAACTGCAGGGGTATAACGACGAAATCGCAGACTTCGCCGAGCGAAGGGCAGGGGGGACTCAAGGGAGGAGTTTCTCCTATAATCCTAATGTTCATTTTTTCTGGGCTTATTTAGCAGGTATTGATAAAGACGAAAATATAAGCCCTATCAAAGTCAAAAAGCATGGAAGAAGACCTATAGTTTCTTTAAATATGGTCTTATTAAAATGGCCCATTTCATGATGAGATACTTGAATGTCAAGGATTAAAAGGTTGTCTGAATGTTTTGCCATATACTTAGGTCCTATGGGTACTATTTATTTTACATTCAGCAGATCGGGTAATGTCATGTAGCCCCATTTTCCATTTTTAGTATATCCAAACAGGCTGAGAGAGTATGAACCTGCATTGTGCGGCAAGGCAATTTTAATGGATTCTTTTCCTCCGGCTGAATTGATCTTATCAAAATATA
>DHQK01000113.1 GCA_002411085.1 Marinilabilia sp. UBA5340
GACTCACGATAAGCAAAGACACCAGCCCCTCCATTCTCGGCATAATTATTGGAAAAAATCACATTCCCATAAACCGGTCGGGCATCAAGATCAGAATAGACGCCCCCTCCGGTTCTGGTAACGTAATTTTCACGGATCCAACAATTTTTAATTATAGGATTTCCATCTTCCAGGTAAAAACCAGCACCTTCATACCCATATCCATCTTCAACAATAAAACCATCGAAAAAGGTTCTGTAATCCGCTGAGACATCGGCAGCCTCATTAAGATAAACAATAGTACGAGAATTATCCGTACTATCTCCCTCAACGCCAATATCCCCACTCAAAATAGTTTTATTGGTATTCCAGTCACGTTGTGATAGTTCAGTCTCATTGCCAACAAAGCCACCATAGTAATGTACGCCGTCTTTCAGCTCAAAACTAATCGTGCGATCTCCATCATCGGTAGGTTTGTAAATACCGGCTGCCACCCAAACTTCATCACCGGCCACAGCAGCCGCCAGGGCAGATTGTAAATCGGAATAAACATTGGTTTGATTTTGCCAGGCAGTACTTGAAGTACCGGGTTTCACATAAAGTATGTCGGCATTTAACTGTGAAAAAGAAGTTGCCAGAATCAGCAGAACAAGAAAGTAAAAATGTCTCATAAGTTGGGGTATCAAAATGTTACCAAACCCCACCATGAGTTTATTGTAAATATTTGGGGCAGGGTTGTAAATTTTTAACAAAACTGCACAATATTACAAAAATTTAAACGATCCTTAAAAAATACATTCGCTGAATTTCGTCTAAACTCATTCATCAAATCAACTTAATGAGAGCAACAACCATCCAACTATCTGAAAAACAAAATCATTTTCCCTTAATTAGATTGAAAATAATTTACAAACATAAATACTCACCAACGAAATATTTCTACTTCTTTTCGATGCATTTCATAAAAATCTGGTATTCCCAAACACCTAAAGGAAAGGCAATCTGTAAAAGACGCTCAACAAGGTAAAAATCAATTTAGGGAATTCGCCCCGAATGATTAAATTTGATGCCTTAAAGGAAACCAACATTCACAAAAATAATACGGGCAGGCATGAAACAATTCTTTACCATCGCTCTTTTAAGTATACTTTCATTTCATCTTGTAGCCCAGGATACACAGGTATCTCCCGATCGGGCACTGGATCTTTTTAAGCAGGGAAACTATGAAGAAGCACTCCCCATGTACCAACAGCTTATTGAACGGTACGACAGGGATGCCAAATACAATTATTATCTGGGTGTCTGTCTGGTTGAACAAAAACAACACTTAAGCGAGGCAATCAAACGATTGAAGTTCGCTCTGTCTCGTCGTATCAATAAAGATGTTCACTTTTATCTGGGAAAAGCTTATCAGAAAACCTACGAATTTGAACTAGCTAAAAAAGAGTTTGAGAACTTTCTGAAATATGCAACCAACAACGACCTCCGGCGCATTCAGGCCCAAAAAGCTGTAAACGACTGTCAGACAGCCGGATCACTCATCAACAAACATTTCAGCATTCAGGTAGTGGATAAAGATACTATTGCTGATCAGCAGATTCTATCGATGTACAACCTGCCGGAAGATGCCGGAAGTTTGCTCAGAAACAAGAGCTTTTTCAAAACCGGAGTTCCTCCTGAAAATATCATGTACAGAACCGAAAAAGGGGACGATGTATATTTCGTCATGGAAGAGCCGGACACTACGCTACATGATATTTATTTTATGGAGAGGCTGCTGGATAGATGGAGTGGCAGCAAAAACCTCGGAGAACCCGTAAATTCTGATTATGACGACCGCCATCCGTTCCTGATGGTTGATGGAACCACCTTCTTCTTCTCTTCTGACAGACCAGGTGGAATGGGAGGAATGGACATTTACCGTACCATCTTTGATCCGGTAAGCGACTCCTTTTCCGAACCAGAGAATCTTGGAGTTCCGTTTAATTCCCCGGATGATGACTACCTGTTTGCAGCCGATCCTTTTGGAGAACGGGCATGGTTTTCGACCAACAGGGGGGTTATACCAGGTCAGATAATAGTAGTAAAAATTGTATGGGACAGCAGTGTCATCAAAAACCTTACGACCGACATCAATCAGATCAGAGACATAGCAAACCTGCCATTGAGTGAAGGCAATTTCTGGGAAGACCAGATAGAAAAGGAACAAAAAGAAAAGAATGGTTCACAAGAAGATAAAACCGAACAATTTCAGTTTTACATCAACGACACCCTGATTTATACCAACTATGACCATTTTCATAGTGATGTAGCCAGAGCTGAATTCAAGAGAGGTCAGAAAGTTGACATGCAAAAGGACAGTCTGGAGCAGTTGATGCGCAACAAAAGAGAACAGTATGCTCAAAGCTACAATCAGGAAGAGTTGAGCCGTCTGATGGATGAAATACTGGAATTGGAAAAAACAGTATACGGTCATGACGACCAGGTAAAAAGACATTACATCAGAGCCCGACAAATGGAAATTGATAAAATATCTGAGCTGAAAGCAAAAGGGATTTATAACAGTTATAAAACCACCTCATCATCCTCTACTTCAGTAAAGACCGACAGTCCCTCCTCTTCTCTAAAATCAGCAGGTTACATTTTCTACTCCACAGAGGAATTCCAGGTCAGGAAAGAGCGGTTAATGCCTGTATATAAAAGATATTTCGCTCCCGGACAAATTCAGGTTCTTCAACAAACTGACAGTATGTATACCTGGGCCAACATATTACAACTGGAAGCATCGAAGTTACTGGAAAGCTCAGTAACATCAACAGAAGAAGATGAAAATCAAAGCTTACTGGATAAAGTAAGAAATATAGACTCTCTCAAAAAGAGTGAAGAAGAAAATCCGGAACCTGTTTCCCAGCAGGCCAGAGAAATGCAACACCAGGCACTTTCAATGTATCATGACGCATTGGACAAAAAATTCAACATCTATAAACCGGTGATTGAACAACTGGCCGAAAATAGCGGAACCGGCAAATGGGACAACCTGTTGGCCGAAGCACAAAGCCGTTTTGAACAAGCCAACAACGGAATTGACAAAATGATGACCTGGAATCCCGAACGCTATGAGCAACTGGGAGGACTTAAACGTCAGGCTATTGAAATGATTGAAGAAACTTTCCTTAACCATCAAACAGGAGATAATGCAACCATTGCATCCTCTGACAATAACCGGTCTGCAGGAAAAAGAACAGCAACAGAAGTAAAAACAAAGCCGACAACAAAATCATCACAAACAAAGATACCTGAAGTAAACAATGCTACAGAAATGGCTCAGGCGGCTTTTCAAAAAACAGAAAAAAAGGCCGAATCAACTCAACCTGTTTACAAAATCCAGATTGGTGTATTCCGGAATACACCCGATCCTGAAGCATTGGCCAAAATCCCTGAAATTTCATCACAACCTGTTCCCGGAAAAGACATTACACGGTA
This sequence comes from Marinilabilia sp. UBA5340, assembly GCA_002411085.1. GTDB lineage: Bacteria > Bacteroidota > Bacteroidia > Bacteroidales > Marinilabiliaceae > Marinilabilia. The sequence continues at coordinate 3,463 of DHQK01000113.1, forward strand.
CTACAGTGGCCAATGGAAAACATACAGTGAGGCTGCCCGTTTCATAGAAAAAGTAAGAAGCAGCGGTTTCCCTGGAGCATTTGTGGTTGCCTTTCTGGATGGGGAAAAAATTCCGGTAGAAAGAGCTAAAAAACTGAGTGGAGAGTAAAATATAAGCCCGGAAAAGCAGGGGGCTTGTTTTGGAAGAAATATTTTCCTATTTTACAACAAATTTTTGAATTATGGCACCTTACGACAAGAGACAAGAAAATCCGGGTTCCAGCAGAGAAAGTATTGGCGACCATTTGCTGATTCTTCACAACGACAACATCAACACTTTTGATGATGTGATAGATGCCCTGATAGAATTCTGCGATCATGACACCATTCAGGCAGAACAATGTGCCACGCTTACCCATTACATTGGACATTGCGAGGTGAAAAGAGGCTCATATCGCGAGCTTTCTGATCTGCAACAGCACCTGACTGACAAATCGCTAAAAGTCACTATTGATTAACCCTACACAATGACAATCATCATCTTACTGATTTTAACCGGATTACTACTTATTATTCTTGAGTTTTTTGTAGTTCCGGGAATAACAATCGCAGGCCTGGGCGGGCTTGGAATGATTGCTGCCGGCATTTTTATGGCCTACGGGATTGACTCCTCCACCGGACATATTACATTGGCCTCTACCATATTTGCTACACTTATTATCTTGTTTTATGCCTTAAGAACCAAAACCTGGCAAAAACTTATGCTCAACTCAACTATAAACAGCCATGTAGACATAGTAGAAGAAAGCTCAATTAATGTGGGCGATACAGGGAAAACCATTACTCGACTGAATCCCATTGGCAGAGCAAGAATCAACGGTCAGGAGGTAGAAGCCCGGTGTCCGGGACAGTTCCTCGACCCCAAAACAGCAATTGAAGTCACAGAAGTCTATAAAACTTATATCATTGTTAAACCTGTAAAATAACTACTATGGAAGTCTTCGGAACTCTCGGGCTAATAGCAGTCCTCGTTGTTCTCTTTTTTGTAATCCTGTATTACGTACCGGTCATTTTGTGGTTCTCTGCATTAGTTACCGGAGTGCGCATATCTTTGCTTCAACTTGTTCTCATGCGTATTCGTAAAGTACCACCTTCAATCATTGTCAGAGCCATGATCGAGGCACATAAAGCAGGACTTCAAACCATCAAGCGTGATGAACTGGAAGCCCACTACCTCGCCGGTGGTAATGTGGACAATGTGGTACATGCTCTGGTATCTGCCTCTAAGGCCAATATCGACCTGACCTTCCAAATGGGAACGGCCATAGATCTGGCAGGTCGGGATGTGTTTGAAGCAGTACAAATGTCGGTAAATCCTAAGGTCATCGACACCCCTCCGGTAGCAGCTGTTGCCAAAGATGGTATTCAGCTGATCACCAAAGCAAGAGTTACCGTTCGTGCCAACATCAAACAACTGGTAGGTGGTGCCGGGGAAGAAACCGTTTTGGCCCGTGTGGGTGAAGGTATTGTATCCTCCATCGGTTCTTCCAGCTCGCACAAAGCAGTTTTGGAAAACCCGGACTCCATTTCCAAGGTAGTTCTGAGTAAAGGCCTGGATGCAGGAACAGCTTTCGAAATTCTCTCCATTGATATCGCCGATATTGACATTGGTAAAAACATTGGAGCAGAACTTCAGACCGACCAAGCCGAAGCTGACAAAAACATTGCACAGGCCAAAGCCGAAGAAAGACGTGCCATGGCCGTTGCCGAAGAACAAGAGATGAAAGCCAAAGCTCAGGAAGCCCGGGCACATGTAATTGAAGCAGAGGCAGAAGTTCCAAAAGCTATTGCCGAAGCCTTCCGCACCGGAAATATTGGCGTGATGGACTATATGAAGTACAAAAACATAGATGCCGATACTCAAATGCGTGATTCTATCTCTAAACCCCAACAGTCATCGGGTCGTTCCAAAGACGATAAATCCAACGACAAAGGAAAAAATGAGAAATAAGACCTAATTGCACTATGGATAAAGGCCGGCCCGATTATCGGCCGGCCTTTTTTTACAATAAAAACTCTAAAAATCGAACCATGAAAACGATCTTCAAAATTGGACTATTAAGTGTCTCAATTTTTTCTATGATGAGTTGTCAACAAAAAGCAAATTTATCATTACCTGCAATCTTTTCTGATAATATGGTAATGCAACAAAATAGTAATGCTGCTATTTGGGGAAAAGCTTCACCCGGAACTGAAATAAAAGTTTCAGGTGATTGGGGAGAATCAGCCACTGCCATAGCAGGGGCAGACAGCTCCTGGCAAGTTCAACTTCCTACTTTAGAAGCAGGAGGCCCTCATAGCTTATCCTTCAGCACATCAGACACATCACTCACTGTAAAAAATATCCTGTTTGGGGAAGTTTGGCTTGCCTCAGGGCAATCAAATATGGAAATGCCTGTGAAAGGCTGGCCCCCCAATGACACCATCCTGAATTCAGCACAAACCATTGCCAATTCAGCCAATCCAGCCATCAGAATGTTCACGGTTGCGAGAAACATATCCTCTACACAACTGAAAGATGTTTCCGGTGCTTGGGCATCTGCTTCGCCCGAAACAACAGGAAATTTCAGCGCCACAGCCTATTTCTTCGCACGAAAACTACACAATGAGCTCAATGTACCTGTTGGAATCATTCACAGCAGTTGGGGAGGAACCCCCATTGAGGCATGGATCAGCAAAAAAGAGTTGACCAACAATACCGATTTCAGTGCTATTATAAAAGACCTTGAAGATTTTGCCCCTCAAGCCGAAGTTTACAACAAATGGCTGACAGCCAATGAATCGATAAATATCCTGCCTACTCCGGAAAACAAAGAGCCATTCAAGAATCTGGATGCCTTTGATGATTATTGCAGCAACCCCCAAACCAATACTGAAGATTGGCCTTCGATAAAACTGCCAACAACCATAGAGCAAACCGAGATAGGCGCAATAGACGGTATTGTATGGTTCAGAAAAGAGGTGCAAATTCCGGAAAAATGGTCAGGAAAAGATCTGATTATCTCCCTTGGCCCCATTGATGATATGGATGTTACCTACTTTAACGGAGAAAGAATTGGAGGAACTGAAGTTGAAGGTTTTTACCAGAAGGTAAGATATTATACCGTTCCGGCTGATATGGTAAAACCTGGCACTGCAACTATTGCAGTAAAAGTAATTGACAACCAGGGAGGTGGCGGAATTTATGGCACTCCGGATCAAATGATACTTCATCCCAAAGCAAATGAGGCGGATAAAATAGAATTAAGTGGAGAATGGGCCTATAACGTCGTGGGGCAAATTACAGGCAGCAAACTTTACTTGTTTAATCCCGAGGCCAACGTTTACGATTCACGCCCTGAACTATCTATACATCTGAGCTCGCACACACCCACAGTACTTTACAACGCCATGATAGCTCCTCTTTTACCTTACACGCTTAAAGGAGCTATCTGGTACCAGGGCGAAACCAATGTGGGACGCGCCAACCAATACATGGATCTAAAAGCAAGTCTGATTAACAATTGGAGAAAAGTGTTTGACAATACAGAGCTCCCATTCTACTATGTTCAGTTAGCCCCTTGGAATTATGACAATGTAGATGGAATTTCGTCAGCCAATCTTCGGGAAGCCCAAAGACGATCGCTGCGCATCCCAAACACAGGAATGGCAGTAACCCTCGATATTGGTAATGTTGACAATATCCATCCGGCCAACAAAACAGATGTTGGTGAACGTCTTGCATTGTGGGCTCTTTCACAAAACTACAGTATAGATATCCCCTACAGTGGCCCTATGCCTGAGAACTTAAGTAAAGAGGATCGTAAAATAGTTATCAGCTTCGATAATGCTTATGAAGGTCTGGAATTGAAAACAAATGTTCCCAACCAGTTTGAAATTGCAGGTGAAGATGGCAAATTCTATCCCGCTATAATAGAAGTGAATGACAACAAACTGCATGTTTCTTCTCCCCTTGTAAACCAACCACAAAACGTGCGTTATGCATACAAGAACGGAGCAGAAGCGGCCCTGTTCAACGGTGTTGGCTTACCAGCCCCTTCCTTCACCTCTGAGGACGAAATACCCGAATAAAAGCAAGTCATTACAATCAATAAAAAGGCCGCTCATCTTAATCGAGAGCGGCCTTTTCATATATCCGGTTTCCGTCATTATCAGACGTGCATATTGTCGTAATCCTGCATTGTCATGAAAGAATACTGATAACTCATCGGAATTATTTGGCTATACTCTTCCACTGAAGCATTATTGAGACAAGCTTCGATAATTCTTTTACCCGTTGGCGACAAATCGGGCGTTAAGAATTTCGGCAATTCTTTCTTAAAGAAATCGAACAAAATATCTGCTCCTGCATCATATCCTTCTGTTCCCACTTCATTTTGCTTGTATACTTTCAAAAAGCGAGATGGAATCTTGGCGCCTTCAATGGTGAGATAATTCAGCTCATATCCCAACAACGGACAGCGGGCGTCCTGATACTGATCTCTTCGCAGCTTAGCATTGCCCCGGCGTGTATGATATTCACGCATCAACATTTGTGGCTTAAACCCTACTTTCCATACACCTATGTGCTGATTGGGCACCAAAGCGTATCCAACACGAGGATTTTTAATAATCTGATCAAGTAACATATTGGCATGCTGAACCATCTTTCCGGTAGCAAATGGCCAATAAGATCCAACTCCCTCAGATTGCATACCTCCTGCATCTACAATGCTAGGGTTTCCATGTCCTCTGGGAGACACCAGGCGCCAAAGCCAGGCCAATGCCGGTGGCAGAACATGGAAAAGTCCGATAATTCCATAATTGGGATTCTCTTTGGTACAAGGGGGTGTTCGCACACCAAAACTACGAACATCTACCGTTACAGGCTTATTGAAAACGCCGGGTACAATGTCCCGGGGAACCACTACGCGGGGATTAGGACATTTCTTACCCGGTTCATCTTCAATATGATTCCAGATCAGGGCTGTACTATCAGGTTTGGCATCAATATTCAGAAACAACAAAGGCCTTGGAGGATTGATGGTCAGTTTCTCCATGGTGGGGTCATCTCCGTATTCATTGACGCTGTCAGTTCGAATAAACCAGGCATTCTCCGCATCCAACACCCTTAGCTTACCATTATCACGCTGAATCTGCGGAGGGCAAAGTGCCATATCATCGGTCACAGGGCTGAAAGAGCAGAAAATCGGTAGGTTGATCGCACGTTTTTCATGTGTTTGAATATTCTCCCCTATAACAACTTCACCACTCGGTTCACGAACAATATGTTGCAACATCTCACTTTTACCACCTCCACTGGCACCTTCGTGCATAAATGTGGTTACACTGTCGTAAGGACTAATCACGGCGGCTGTTGAGCAATGAGCAGTAATCCAGTTTTCTCTTTCACCTTTGGTCAGAAGAGCCCCGTAAAGGCCTTTTTTGGCACTTGGTCCCGGGTAAAGGTTGTAAGAATATATTTCATGAACTTTTTCAGTGCGATTGTGAATTACTGCCTGCTTGCCTTCAAAATGTGTGTGGCGAAAAGTTGGAGCAACATAAATAACGGATTCAACATTAAAATCACCATCCAACTCGTCGATAGCGGTAATTCGTTGCAGCATCGCAAGTCCCATGGCAAAAAAACCAGCATTGACCGGCGCAATGGCAATTCCCCCTACTCCAACATTATGCTCTTTATTTCCAGCAAAATAAAAAAACACAGCAAGTTCCTGATTTTTCAGCCATTCAAAAGTTTCCTTTTTTAAACTGTCAAATTCATACCCATACCTTTCGTTGAAACGTGGTTTATCAGATGGAAGATCATCAGCAACCGACATGGTTCCCGGATCACGACGGCGCATATAAGGCTCGGTATAATTCGCCGACACCCCATTACTTACTTTGTGGACAATCGCTTCTGTATACGCCCCTTTCCCTGGTATATCATATTTCACCTCAAAGACTTTATTCCCTTTGCCTCCAACAGCAGCTTCTGCAAGTTGCTCACTGGTATCAAATACCCTAAAACCTTTACAGGTTTGAAGGAGTTGTGCTACATCTCCGGGAAGAGATACTCCCTTACTTTTAATAACTTCAAAAAAACCGTCCATAACAATTTGTTTAATAAAATATCATTTATGAAATCATCAACCCAAATACAGGCACCTATCACAAGGTGTAATGACAATTTCTCATTACTTTTTGACTTATAGATTACATTATTTCAATTATTCTCTCCTCAACCTCTACTTATACCATTACAAACTATCCCTGAACTCCACTTCACTTCTTCACTCTTTATTAAGATAGAAGCTTGTGATTGGGCGCCTGAACAAATATAGCACTGCTTAATTAGGGAAAAATATCCTTAATGCTTTTTTCAGATTTTTTATTATTATTTTAAATTAGTCAAAGGCTATCTTATTATTCCGAATTATACACACTTATTTATTGACATTTTAAAATCAAAAAGTCAAATAGAATTATATTTTTATTTAAAAACAAAAAGTAATCATAATACAAATTAACTAAAATCAATTCGTTCAATTCTAGGTTTTCCTGTAGAGATGGCTCTTTTAAGATCTTTCCCTTCTTTATTTAATAGTTTAACTGAAGTTTCTGCCCTAAACTATAATACCCACTCTTTCGTCAACCCCTTCTCTCTTCCAACGGAGGAAAAATGCAGAAAAATCAACTTTATCTCATTTTTTAATCAAATAAGAATCAGCAATCTCCATTACTACCTGAGTTTTTTTTGAGGTTTAGCAGCAAAAAAATTTGCCAATTCAGAATCGAATTGATACATTTGCAACCGCATTTGAGACAAGCGACAACCTCTACGGACAAAGGTCTGCAGAATATTTTGGAGAGGTGGGTGAGTGGCTGAAACCACCGGTTTGCTAAACCGGCGTACGGGTAATACTGTACCGGGGGTTCGAATCCCCCTCTCTCCGCTCAAATTTTTCGGGGTATAGCACAGTCCGGTTAGTGTACCTGCTTTGGGAGCAGGGGGTCGCAGGTTCGAATCCTGCTACCCCGACAA
>DHQK01000279.1:0-1459 GCA_002411085.1 Marinilabilia sp. UBA5340
CCATTTATGCGTATGGGAATAGCTCAATTTAAACATGAATGTCTCTAATCAAAACTTTTCAGTTTGCGAAATTTACTGTCAGGACAAGCTTGTCTAAAGCTTGAAACACAATGGAGTGACATTCATTTGTGTAAAACTCCTGCCACGGACACCTGCTTTCGTAAACATTTATCCCCCTAAAATGGACTTATGTCCCCATAAAAACAAGAGTTCTGGCTTAAACTTGCATATATCATTGCTTGTCATAAGTTATGTCAGGTTAATAGAAGATTTATTTACCAACTGATAAAGATAACCGGAACAGATCACTATGCAGGGCAGAATAGGTTAACTTTTTGGCGATTGCCCCGGCCGGTTGTTTTTGTTGAACTAATAGTATTATTATGAAGTTTATTAAGATTTTTGTGGTTGTTGTAATGGCATTGCACATGATGCCCAACCATGGTTTTTCGCAAACGCTCCAATACAATAATCCTATCGCAGAGCAACGAGCTGACCCTTGGGTGTATAAAACCGATGATGGTACCTATTATTTAATTGCAACAGTTCCGGAGTACGATCGCATTGTTATCCGTAAGGCCAACTCCATCAATGGACTCAAAGATGCCGAAGAGAAAACTGTGTGGCGTAAGCATGAAACAGGCGTTATGGCAAGTCATATATGGGCTCCGGAACTTCATAGGATCGATGGCAAATGGTACATCTATTTTGCAGCTGGCGAGTCGGAGGACATTTGGAATATAAGAATGTATGCCCTCTCCAATGAGGCTGATGATGCTCTTGAAGGAGAATGGAAAGAGGAAGGCCGGATAATGACTGAGCACGACTCTTTCTCCCTGGATGCAACCACTTTTGAGCACAACGGCAAACTTTACATGATTTGGGCTCAGAATGTTTTGGATGAGGGACATGGTACCGGACTGGTTCTCTCCGAAATGAAAGATGCAACTACACTTACAGGGAAAGAGGTTGTTATCACTAAGCCTGAGTATAGCTGGGAAAGGATAAAGTACAATGTGAATGAAGGACCGGCAGTTTTAAAAAGAGACGGGCGTATTTTTGTCTCTTATTCGGCTAGTGCAACGAACCACAACTATTGTATGGGACTTTTGTGGATTGATGAGGATGCTGATTTGCTGGATGTGAATAACTGGCAAAAATCCGCAGGTCCTGTTTTTTACTCAAATCCTGATTTTGACAGGTATGGCCCCGGACACAACTCCTTTACAGTGGCCGAAGATGGCGAAACGGTAGTAATGATATATCATGCCCGCGACTATAAAGAAATAGAAGGAGAGGCCCTGGACGATCCAAACAGAGCAACGCGTGCACGCGTTGTAGAGTGGACGAAAAGTGGTTTTCCTGATTTTATGCAGAAGCAGGATGATTGATTTGTAAATAGCTTTTTGATGTGTGAATTTGTAATAAGGGCTGCTCCAAAACCGGAGCAGCCCTTGTT
>DHQK01000279.1:1605-8723 GCA_002411085.1 Marinilabilia sp. UBA5340
TTTATCAAAACATTTTTTAATCCACAAACAGCCTTTTTGCATGCCGCTCATAAAGATTCTCAAACACACATTGGCCTACGATATCGGCATGTTTTTCCAGCAACATGTTGTATTGATCTATTCTCTCTGCAGCCAGTTTGTAGCCCACATGTACCAGCTGACGAAGATTGGAATTGTATTGCGGGTGCTCCGGAATATGTCTCAATGCATTGGCAAACTCTTCGCCTGTCCAGCCTTGCACTTCCATGGCCGAGGGTAGTTGGTTCTCGTCAATATCGATGACATCGGCATACGGGGCGCAAAGTTTTTCCACATCCGTTAATGCCCGGGAGTAAAGATTTTTTACAAAAACAAGAGCTTCACCTCCGGCAAGTGCCAGTCCGATGACCTCTTCCAGCCAGGTGGTTCCGGCTGTTTTCAGATGAAATCCCTTGTTGTGTTTTTTAGACAATTCTTTAATAATGGGGTAGATGGAAAACTTGTCGGAACCGGAATGAATGCTGAGTTTTAATTCTTCCGGAAGCCCGAACTGCTGAATGGCAAAGTCGATGACCATCAGGTTGGCTTCATACTCGGTGTTAAAGGCATTGATATCACCTACATAATCAACTCCTTTATTGAAGCGCCCGGTAAATTTGGGAGCTATCGTCTGCGCCGGTACATTGTAATGAGCCAACATCGCCAGAATAAAGAACAACTCCACCGGTGTTTGGGGATTGGGAACCTCGTCCATTGAGACTTCGGTGATGAAGTTACCTTTGCCTTTTTCTGATTCAATTCTTTTATAGGTTTCTCCTGCCATTTGAGCGGCATACAGGTATTGATCAGAGATGTCGCGTAACATCTCTTCAGTAACATTAAAGGCAGTGTTCAATCCGGGGACTTCAAGGTTGCCGATGAATTGTCTCACTTCCGCCATGAAATCCTCTTCTTCTTTAGCTTCACTTTTTTTCCCGATATAGGAAGCCACATCGATGGTAAAAAAGTTAGAGGTGCTCAGGAAACGATCCACTGTATCAAGGTTTACATGGTCAGCATCGATAAACCACTGTTTGCTGTATCCGGCTTCATTGATGCTTTCTTCGGCTGCCCTTAATGTATCTGCCGGCTCACTGCCAATAGTGGTGTGTTCCCGATTTGATTTATTCCATACCGGGGTTATTTCAATTCCGTGTTTTTCTGCTTCAATAATTGTTTTCAACTGCCATCCGGCCTGATGGGCAAAGCGATCACCCATTCCAAATGAATACATTGATAATTTTTTCATGACAAAGATTTTTTGTTAATCGTATTTTATATGATTTATATTTCCTCTCAAGCGAGTGTGTTTTTCTGCTTTTTGACACTGAGTTATCTCAACCCTTAATTACTTCTGCTTTCTGTCTTTCTAACTTCTAACTAATGCTAAGTACCTCGGTATTGATAATTTCCACCGGCTGAAATTCATGTTTCATCGTGATGGTATGGGTGGTCATATATTCAAAAAGGCGTTTCACTGCTTTTTCCGATTGTTCCATCGGTTTTTGTCCGATGAGAAAGTCAATGATTCCTCGTTTCAAATAATCGGCATTCTTTCGGGTCATTTCATAGCCAACCAAAATAGCGTTTATTCGTTTTTTTTCCAGATATCGGGCAACAACATGCGTTTTGGCGCTGGAAACGAGAAAAGCTCCGATATTAGGATTGTTCCGAAGAATCTGATTCATCTTTTCCTCAACAGTTGCTTGATCGGTGGTCGGGATTTCCACAGTTATTTTCATTCCGTTGTTTTTCCCGGCATCCAGGAAGTAACTCAGAAATCCCTGATTCCTTCGGTTCAGGTGCTGTGTGTTTTCCAGGTCTTTAGCAAGATTCACAATCAGGATGTCTTTCTCCGGGGCCAACCCAAAATCGATGAGACTGGCAGCAACCCTGCCACCCTGAAAGGCATCTTCACCAATAAAAGCAGTACAGTTGGTATTGTCAATAAAGGTGTCAATAAAAATGTAAGGAATGCTCTTTTTATCCAGATCATCGCAAAACCGGATGGCTTCCTTTTTAAGAATTGGAGCCATAATAACTCCATCTGGAAGATTGCTTAGGATTTCGCTGGTTTTTTCAATGAAATCGGTCTCATTGTGTAATTCAAAGAGCCGGTAATCAATTTCTACTGAAAAGGGATGAAGATCATGAACTGCTTTTTCAATGCCCTTTGGATGTGCAAGCCAATAAACATTGTCATCGCCTCCTTTGGGTATCAGAACAGAAAATTTATAGGTTTTTTTAGTCGTGAGTGCCTGGGCCACAATGTTGGGTTGGTAATTCATTTTGTTGGCAATGGCCAAAACCTTCTCCCGTGTCTTTTTTGCAACCTCACCCCGATTGTGCAGTACCCTGTCAACGGTACCTATGGAAACATTTGCTTTTTCGGCAATATCTTTGATTCTGACTGGTTTCATTAATTGGTAATATTGGTTTTTTTAGTCTGGTTTATTCATCGCAATAGATAATTTATGAACAATCCAGGTTAGAGGTTTAAATGAATATGAGGCTGTCTAAAAAGTCCAGTTTTAATGTCATTCTGAGCTTGTCGAAGAATCTGTTCGTTTGAAAGACAGATTTTTCGACTACGCTCAATATGACACTTCTTTAGTGTTTTATACTATTTGGACAACACCATTTTTATAGGATCTAGTATCCGAAGAATTCTGGTACCCAAAGGGAAATTTCCGGAATAAAGGTTACCAACAACAGTACCACAAACATGGCAATGTAGAATGGTATCAACGGTTTCACAAGGTCCTGTATTTTCAATTTGGCTACGCTACAACCAATAAATAATACTGCTCCAACCGGAGGGGTGACCAGTCCCACATTCAGGTTCAGAATCATGATAATCCCAAAATGTATAGGATCAAGCCCCAGTTGGGTGGTCACAATGGGCAGGAATATAGGCGTAAAGATCAGCACCGCAGGAGTCATATCCATAAATATTCCTACAGCCAGTAACGCCAGGTTAATAATTAAAAGAATGACAAACGGATCTGATGAAAGAGATAGCAAAGCATTACTCACCGTTGCCGGAATATTTTCGAATGACATCACCCATGAAAGACCTATGGATGCAGCAATTAATAATAACACCATGCCAGCCGTTCTTACGGTGTTGATAATAATTACCGGGAGGTGTTTTATGGTGATTTCTTTATAGATGAGGGCGAGTATGAGGCTGTAAACCACTGCAATGGCAGCCGCTTCAGTGGCCGTGAAAATACCGGCAATTATTCCTCCGATAACCACTACGAGCATCATCAGGCTGGGAATTGCATCCAGGAATTTTTTTACTCCGTCTTTGAAAGGGATTTTATCGCCTACCGGATACTTCTTTCTATAGGCATAAACTGATCCTACCAGCATGATGGCCAGACCTGTCAGTATTCCGGGGACGTATCCTGCCAGGAACAGTGCAGCAATAGAAGTTCCTCCACTTGCCAGTGCATATACAATGAGGATGTTACTGGGAGGGATGGACAGTCCGGTGGTGGCTGATGTTACGTTGATGGCGGCAGAAAAACTCTTGTCGTATCCTTCTTCTTTCATACGTGGTCCCATAATGGTTCCAATGGCTGAAGCAGATGCTGCCGCAGATCCGGAAATGGCACCAAATAGCATATTGGCGGTAACGTTTACCAGAGCCAACCCGCCCGGAAGACGTCCGACAAGAACTTTTGCAAATTCAATGAGCCGCATGGCAATTCCTCCCGAGTTCATTAACTGTCCTGCCAGTATGAAGAACGGTATGGCCAGCAGAGAAAAACTCTCTAATCCTGTTGCCATTCGTTGTGCCATGGTTGAGAACGCTGGTAATACGTCAAAACTGACAAGCATGGTAGCCATAGCTGACAGCCCTATACTATAGGCAATAGGAGTACCTATCACCAGAAAAAATACAAATGAGGAGATAAGGACAATAATGCCCAACATATCTAGTTCCATGATAATTCAGTTTTACTTTTTATTTGCATTGATCAGATTAATGATGTCATCGATGCTGTAATAGATCATTAACAGCCCACTGACAGGCACTATAGAATAAACATATCCCAGTGGAACTTGTAGTGCGGAGGATACCTGTCCCATTTGGAAACGTGTGTAAACCAACCAGGCTCCACCAATTACCATAACCGTGATACTGAATATGATGATCAGAAAGTTGATGAAGACCAATAATCTGTTTTTGTTTTGAGGTTGTAGTTTGTCCGGGAGGATATCTATGGCCAGGTGTTCATTTTTTCCTTTTACGTAAGCCGCTCCGGCCATTCCGACCCAAATCAGCAGAAAAACCGCCAGTTCGTCGGTAAAGGAGCTGGGGTTGGCCAAGAGATAGCGGCTGGCAACCTGCCAGACCACATCCAGCACCAATGCACTTGTCAATATGACAAGGAAGACCTCCAGTATTTTATCAATTTTTGCTCTCAGATGCATGTCGATATTGATTTTTAGTTTTTAGTTTCTTCTTCATTAACCGGCTTTACGGAACTGCTGTCCATCGCTGCTTCCGTTTTTGTTTCTGCTGCTTTAATTCGTTCAATGAGTGCACTTAATTCTTCATTGTCTTCGTAAAGATCATAAACACTTTGAACTGCATCTCTGAAAGGTTGCTTATCCGGGATGATGATTTCCACTCCTTCTTTCTCAAGTGACTCGAGTGCTTCTTTTTCTGATTTCATCCATTCATTTCTTTGCACTTTTACCGACTCTCCGACAGCCTGCATGAGCCATTCTTTCTCCTGCTCATCCAACTTCTTAAGTGCATGAGTGCTCATGAGAAGTACGTCAGGAATGCGGGTGTGCTCATTAAGTGTATAGTAATTGCAGACTTCGTAATGGTGAGATAAGTAAAAGCTGGGTGGATTGTTTTCAGCACCGTCAACCACTTTTCCCTGCAGGGCAGTGTACAACTCACCCCACGAAATCGGTGTAGGGGATCCGCCCATGGCACGGATCATGGCAAAAGAAGTAATACTGGGCATTACTCTCATTTTAAGTCCTGAAAGATCTTCTGGTTTGCGGATGGGACGTGAAGAATAGAAACTGCGGGCTCCTGCATCATAAAAACAGAGTCCCTGAAGCCAGTATTTTTCCCCTTTGGACAGGATTTCCTTTCCCAGCGGGCCATCCATAACAGAAAAAGCATGTTGCTGATCGGCAAAGATGTAAGGGAGCCCAAATACTTTGTACTCTTCCACAAAGCCTTCGAGGGCTGCAGCAGAGACTTTTGTCAGGTCCAGACTTCCCAGTTGAAGTAACTCCAGACTTTCGCGCTCTGAACCCAGCACACCACTGGGGTAAATGTCAATTTTCAGTTTACCGTCCGACAGTTCATCCACTCTTTTGGCCATAAACTCCATGGCAATGTGCACCGAGTGTTTCGTGTCTAGAGAGTGTCCCAGTTTCAGTGTCCTTACGTCCGATTTTAAGCCACATCCACCGGCGAAAACCATCAGTAAAAGTAGAGAAACAATGATTTTTTTGTTCATCATCAGAATAATGTCTTTGTCCTGATACCTGCGAAAAGTCAATGCTTTTCAGGTTATCAAGGAATCTGGTTGTTGAATTTAATGGAGTTAAGACCCGTCCGCTTCCGTTGAAGCAGACGGGCCTGGTGTTTACACATTGTATGTGGAGGAAGCAGTGGTTCCACCGCGTCCGGTCCAGTTGGTATGGAAAAATTCGCCTCTTGGCTTGTCAATTCTTTCATAAGTGTGTGCTCCAAAATAATCTCTTTGTGCTTGCAGCAGATTTGCCGGAAGACGATCGTTGCGATAACCGTCATAGTAATTCAGAGCTGTTGCAAAAGCAGGAGTGGGTATCCCGTTTTCTATGGCTTTCGAAACTACCCTGCGCCAGCCAGCCTGCGCCTTATCCACCACTTCTTTGAAGAAAGGTGCCAGTAGGAGATTGGTGAGATTGGGATCAGCATCATAAGCTTCCTTGATTTTTCCAAGGAATATTGAACGGATGATACATCCTCCCCGCCACATTAATGCAATGCCTCCATAATTGAGGTTCCAGCCATGTTCCTCTGCTGCAGCCCCCATTAATGCATAGCCCTGAGCATACGAGATGATTTTTGATGCATAAACGGCATCATGCAAATCCTTCAGGAATGCTTTTTTATCTCCTGTAAATTCAGGTTTGGGGCCTGAAAGGATTTTAGAAGCCTGAACCCGTTCTTCCTTAATGGCCGACAGACATCTGGAAAATACTGCCTCTCCAATAAGAGTCAATGGAATGCCAAGATCCAGTGCCGAAATACCGGTCCATTTACCGGTTCCTTTCTGGCCTGCGGTATCCAGGATTTTTTCCACAAGGGGCTCGCCATCTTCATCTTTGTAAGCCAGTATATCACGGGTGATCTCGATGAGGTAGGAGTCCAGCGGACCTTCGTTCCACTCTTTAAATACTTCATGCATCTCGTCGGCCGACATGCCCAGCAGCTCTTTCATTATGTGGTAGGCCTCATTGATGATTTGCATATCACCATACTCGATGCCGTTGTGTACCATCTTCACAAAGTGACCGGCCCCTTTTTCACCGACCCAGTCGCAGCATGGAGTTCCGTCTTCAACTTTGGCAGAGATGGACTGGAAAATTGGTTTAACAGCGTCCCATGCTTTGCGTGAGCCTCCCGGCATAATGGAAGGCCCGAGGAGTGCACCTTCTTCACCACCCGATACTCCGGTGCCAATGTAAAGCAGACCTTTGCTTTCAACATATTCTGTTCTTCTTGTGGTGTCGGGGAAGTGGGTATTTCCCCCGTCAATTAATATATCCCCAGGCTCCAAAAGTGGAATGAGGCTGTCAATCAGTTTGTCAACCGCAGGCCCTGCTTTGACCATCATCATTACCTTTCGGGGACGATCGAGTGACTTTACAAGTTCTTCCAGACTATGTGTTCCTTTGATATTTTTGCCTTTGGCACGTCCTTCCACGAAGTTGTCCACTTTTTCTGTAGTTCGGTTAAATACCGACACCTGAAAACCTTTGCTTTCCATGTTTAGGACCAGGTTTTCGCCCATTACGGCTAACCCAATTAATCCTATGTCTGATAATTCTTTCATGATATTATGTTTTTT
>DHQK01000026.1 GCA_002411085.1 Marinilabilia sp. UBA5340
AGTAATATGCTGAATTAACGAAAAAATAATCAGGATTAAATGAAAAACATTCTAATTATAAACGGTCATCCAGACAAGAACAGTCTGTGCCATGCTCTGGCAGAGAGTTACAAAGAAGGATGCAATTCCCAAAATGCAAATTGTACTTTGGTAAATCTAATTGATCTTCAATTTGATCCTATTTTGCATTACGGTTACAGACAACGAACCGAACTAGAGCCCGATTTGCTCAAAATGCAGGAGGCCATTCAGAAAGCGGATCATCTGGTTTTTGTTTATCCTACGTGGTGGGGCACTTATCCTGCTTTGCTGAAAGGTTTTATCGATCGTGTTTTTCTACCCGGTTTTGCTTTTAAATATCGCGAGAATTCGCTCTTTTGGGATAAATACCTTAAGGGAAAATCGGCCAGGCTCATTGTGACGATGGATACTCCCAAATGGTATTATTCACTTATTTACAAAAGTCCGGGACATAATTCTTTGCGTAAGGGAGTTCTGGAGTTCTGCGGCATCAAACCGGTTCGGATTTCTGCATTTGGTCCGGTAAAAACATCGGATGATAAAAAGCGTAAGAAATGGATTAACCAGGTGAGAAAAATTGGGGTTGAGTTGAGATGAAGGTATAATTCCACTATGATTGTATTTATTCCTGTTTTTCTGTTGTTGGTCGAAAATGTTGTAAATTGTATCAAACTGTCAGAGAGAATGATAAATGTTTTTTCTATTTTTTGTATTGGGTTGTTGTTTGCAGATCGTTAATAAGATAAATTATTTTGGATATGGCAAAGCCAATATTAAAGTATGATATCATTGAAGACCCCGGAATAATTATACGTTATCTTCAGGGGCAGATTGATTTGGATGCATTATTTTCTCTGATGTCGGAAAGCACAAGAGACAAAAGATATAGAAAGGATTTTTGTGTTCTTTATGATATCCGGGAAGCCGAATTTGTAGTCAGGAAAGTTTTTATTGAAGATTTTCTGGCTAAAGTCAGGGGTAATTCTGATATTTTTGCGCGTAAAAGAGTTGCATTTCTTACAACGAATCCCAATCAAGTTGTTTTTAGTTCTTTGCTAAATAGTTTTGCCGTTTCGGGTCTTTTCTCATTGCATAGTTTTTCCACCCTGCCAGCCGCACTTAGTTTTCTGCATGTTGATTCATCATTTCGTCAGGAAGTGGAGAGTGTGTTAGTTGATTTCAAGGAGGCGGATAATTGAACCGTGATTTATATTGCAATGAAGTTTTTGAATATATGTAAAACCGCTTTTCTTTAATGGCGGTTTTTTTTTTGGAATTGTTTTCTCTGCCATTTATTTCTGGTCAGTTAAGTATTATCTACTTATAGAAAGGATGGATTTTTCTGAATCGTTAACCAGCATAAAGATGAAAGCAAACCAGATTAAAAAGTATAAGATTAAGTTGAAGAAAATAGGCTATATCTTAATGATTCCTGGTGTTTTTGGTATTTTTCTGATGGGTGGAATTCCGTTTTTCTCTACATCATCCATTTTACCTGTTACCCTGATATTATTGGTGATGCTTATTTCTATTTTTCTGACATTCCGGTATTCAATAGGTGAGCAATTTCGAAAACTTGATGGTGAAATAAGGGAGTTGGAACAGTTGCAAAGATGATAGTTTTTCTAAAGTGACAGTCTCCGGGGTTTTAATAAGAGAGCAATCCCGGAGACTGTCAGAGCAAAAATTGAACGTTTAAATTTTTTTGCAGATTTCTTAGCCTGATTTATGAAAAGGTCTGTTTTGAAATCTGATTAAAAATATTCCGTAAGCGCAAAGTAAACAGAGTTTTCACCTTTTTTACCCACGGCATAATCGAAACGGAAAGCTACAGGTTTTGATTTCATCAACCGGAGGCGAAGACCTGCTCCTCCCGAAGGGATGAAACCCGATGAAGAGAATGTATCATCGATGCTGTTGCCTACAAAACCGGCGGTTCCAAACACGGCAAATCCTAAGCGATTGGTTACATACTTTCGCCATTCCATATCAAAAAAATGGAGTTGTTTTCCCGCGTATTTCCCTTCTTTGTAACCTCTGACCCAATTGTTGGCATTTTCCCACATGGATACGGGCACTTCTCCCAGTCCCACTCTCATTCCGTAGCGAGTGGCCAGCACCGATTTCCATGTTCCGTCAAGCGAGGCATAATAGGTGGCACGCATAATGTTTTTTGCAAAAAAGTAATCCTTATTTTCAATGGGCTGCAGTTCCGGGCCCAGTCTCTCTATTGTTGATCCAAAAGTATCTGATATAAAATTTGTTTGGTTGGTAATATAGAAGCCACTGGTGGGATAGACCACATTATCACGGCTGTCATATTCGAAAGTAACGATGGGTTGTAACATTCTATATGTGAGGGTTGTGTTTTCCAGATTATTATTGGTTATCTCTGAAAAATTCATATAGTAGTCTCCCATAAACGACCATTCCAGTCCCAATCCTCCATAGAAACGAGGAGAGAATTGCCGTTTGGCAAGGACCTGAACATACCCCATCTTCATTTCTGTTCCGAACAAGTCATCGCTGTCAATGCCTAAACTTCGTGCAGGCATACGGTTGACCTGCTTCATTAACGTGGCGTTTAAGGCAAACCTCCAGCCATTAAAA
>DHQK01000006.1 GCA_002411085.1 Marinilabilia sp. UBA5340
AAGGATTTGAAGCCTACTATTACCAATTCTTTTGAAGCAGGTTTGGAAATGAAATTCCTAAACAACCGCATGGGACTGGATTTCACTTATTATACCCAAATCAGTGAAGATCAGATAATGGGAATGGCTACTTCATGGACTTCGGGATATACTTATCGCTTGATCAACGCCGGTGAGATTGAAAACAAAGGAGTGGAAATTTCCCTCAATACCCGTCCCATTGAAATGAAAGATTTCTCCTGGGATGTGAATTTGAATTTTGCCAAAAACAGCAACATCGTTCGGGAACTTGTTGATGATATGGATATGATTGAACTGGAGAAAGCAGCCTGGCTGGATGTTCAGGTAGCTGCTAAGGTTGGCGAAAACTTTGGCTCCATTGTAGGACCGGACTTTGAACGCAATGAGAACGGCGAGGTGCTGATCGATCCCAATACCGGTCTGCCCCAATACGACAAAAGCAACCATGTACTGGGTAACGCCTCCTGGGATTGGACAGGGGGTCTGGGAACCACGCTTACCTACAAAAATCTTTCTCTTTGGGCGCTCTTTGATGTAAAAGTAGGAGGAGACCTCTATTCTATGTCGGCACGTGCCGCACACGAGTCGGGTAAGGCAAAAGCCACCCTGGAGGGACGCGAAGAATGGTACAAGTCGGAAGAGGCCAGACAGGCCGCCGGCGTTCCCAAAGGCGATCAGTGGACACCCACCGATGGTTTCATCGCTCCGGGTGTAATAGATAATGGGGACGGGACTTACCGGGCCAATGACATCTTTATCAATCCCGAAGATTACTGGATGAGCGTCAGTCGTAATGCGCCATCTATGTTCATCTACGACAATTCTTATGTAAAATGTCGCGAGATATCCCTTGCTTATAATGTGCCTCAAACCATTCTGGGAAATGCTGTTAAAGGACTTACTGTCTCGGCTGTTGCCCGAAATCCATTCATCGTTTGGAAGAATATCCCCAACATTGATCCGGATTCGAACTACAACAATACCACCGGGATGGGACTGGAGTATGGCTCCCTGCCTTCGCGGAGAAGCTATGGTTTTAATGTCAATGTAAAATTCTAAGCCGCGTTCGGTTTTATATTTCTAAAACACTATGGACACGCTAAAAATAAATAAGATGAACTACAAACAATACTATATCACAGTGTTATTGGTGGTTTCGGCGCTATTCATCGGCGGATGCAGCGATGAATATCTGGAGAATCTCAATACCGATCCGTCCAAAGCCGCCACCATAGATCCCAATGCACAGTTGACTACCGCTCAGTTGCAAACATACGGAGATCTCGGCATGGTAGAGATTTACCGCAATTACCTCTTCGGATTCAACCAGCACTTGATGGGATCCTGGAATACCACCAATTACGGAGGACGGCATACCGTGGACAACAATGAGATGAGTCGCATGTGGACCAGTTTCTATCCCAATGCCATCAAAAATCTTACAGATGGTGTGGCCCGAACGGCCGATGATGCCTCTAAAGTGAATATCAACTCAGCCATGCGCATTTACCGGGTTTACATGATGTCACTTATTACAGATATCTATGGAGACGCTCCTTACAGTGAGGCCGGTATGGGTTATCTCGAGGGCAAATTCAACCCCCGCTACGATACCCAGGAAGAGATCTATTATGACTTTTTTGCTGAACTTGCTGAGGCCGTAGCTGCTTTCGATAACGGAAAAGACCGGATCTCCGGCGATGTTATTTTTGATGGCAATCTGAGCAAATGGAAGAAACTGGCCAATTCGCTTCGTCTGCGCTTTGCGATGCGCATTTCCGATGTCGCACCCGAAAAAGCTCAAGAGGAGTTTCAGAATGCGCTTCAGGCTGATGGTGGCATCATGGAATCAGCTGGTGACGATGCGTTGATTCAATATATGGCAGTGGCCTTTAGCTTTGGACAGGAGGCTTACTCCGATTTTCGGGGAAACGCTCTTTCGCAACTTCTTTTTGGGAACGATCCTGCAAACAACCCGAGCTACCTGTGTGCCACTTTTTTCAATCAAATGTATGAAAACGGAGATCCCCGGACTTTCCGAATTGCTCGTTGCTACTACGATGGACTTATGAGTGCTACCAGCCCTGATAACCGCATTGACCTTACTCAGGAGATGCTGGATAAAGGTATCCCTTTTGAACCGCGCGAACCGGGAGCCTACTCCTGGGAACCCTGGCCTCCCGGATACCAAAGTGATATTTTGAGTGAGCTCGCCGAAAGCAATCCTTCGATTGATCCTTTCGTCGCCCGCGAAACCGAGCCCAAGCTGGCCAATAACTTCCTTAAAGGCGACAATCCCGGCGTTGTTATGACTTCTGCTGAAGTGAAGTTTTTGTTGGCAGAAGCTGCTCTGAAAGGATGGAATATTGGAGGTGGTACAGTGGAAGAGTTGTATCGCCAAGGTGTACGTGCTTCCATGGACTTCCTGTCCGACAACTACGGTACTGACGTGGTGACCGACGAGGAATTTGATAGCTACATAGCCAACAACGGAATTGGTTACACCATGGAGAAGAAGAAGGAAGCTATCAACACGCAAGCCTGGATACTTCATTTTACCAATCCCACCGAAGCTTGGGCCAACGTGCGTCGCTCTGGTTATCCACGATTGCAGTCTCCGGCCGAATATGGCTTTGAGCAGTTTCTCACCGGAGGTTCTGAAATTCCTGTTCGCCTCGGCTACCCCGTACTGGAATCGTCCTACAACAAAGAGAACTATGAGGAAGCCTTGTCGAGAATGGGCGGAACCAACAGCTGGAACAAAACTGTATGGTGGGATATCACAAAATAATCTTTGAAAAAAATAATAGTATGAAGAAACTACAATATATACTGATGGCCATTCTGGCTCTGAGTTTGTTTTTCACTTCCTGCTCAGAAGATGAAGAACCCTTTGAGACCATTACCGAAAATGATGACCCAAGGATCCTTGATCCTATTTTTTCTGACGGCCAAAACGGTCAATTACCTCTTATTGCAGAGATTGACAGGGATGCCAACCTCACCATGGAGCTGGTCGTTACGCCTTCAGCTTTCAGTACGGTAACCTGGATGATCGACGGTTACGAAGTGCATGAGGGAACCGAACTCGACATTAATCTGAAAGCGGGCACATACCATTTTAAAGTGCTTGTTACAACCGATGCAGGAAAAACTACTCACCGTGAGGGAACCGTGAGGGTTAATCCTCTGGAAGGAGATCCCTGGTCGGCCGAACAGGCCTTTGAGCGGATTATCGTTCCCGGAGGCACTGCTGTTTTGTATGGCAATAACCTCAACCTGGTGAAAAGTTTGATAGTAGGAGGCAAAACCATCGGTGACCTCAACTATGTGGATGACGCCGAAGGAAACTATCTCGAATATACCGTTCCCGTCGATTTGGGCGTTGGGCAATACCGGGTGCTTTTGGTCGATGAGGCCGGAAATGAATACGGTGCCAATACGGTTACTGCAACTCAGTCGGCTTTCGTTACCGAAGGGGCTTCTCGTGCCAATCCTAATTCAGAATGGCGACTAAGCGGACTCAATATGGATCAGATTGCCTCGCTGACCATTGGAGGAGAAACCATTACTAGCTTTGTGGATCAATCAGCCACAGAATTGGTATTGACCAGCCCCGATCTGGAGGCCGGCACTTATAGCCTGACCGGAAAGACCAGCAGCAATAGCGATGTAGAATTTTACAGTGGCGGCAGCGTGAAAACCGAAGTTACCGTAACCTTCTCTTCAGAGACTGTTCTGTTTGAAGGGCACCATTATGTATCCTGGATCTTTGAGGATGGCAACCCCAACAAAACTTTCAATCTGATTGGGAAAGATGTTTTTGCCACTATGTCGGCCGGCTCTATTCTAAGCATTCACTATTCGATAGAGCCTGCAGATGCAGATCGCCAGTTGCAAACCACTTCCGGATGGTGGACCATGTTGCCGGGTACTGAAGCCGTAATGTTGAATGAAGATGGTGTCGTAGAAGTAGTGCTCACTCAGGAAGCGCTGGATCTGATACAGGCCCAGGACGGGTTCCTGTGTGTAGGCCACGGTTACTATGTAGATAGAGTTACCCTGAAGTAAGGCTGATATTATATTCCCTTTACTTTTGAAGAAGACCTAAAGGCCGGCGTTTGTCGGCCTTTTTGCGTTTAGTGAAGTAGATTTTTTGTATTTCCTTTTTGCCTGATTGACAGAATAATTAATGCAGAAAAATCAAAAAAGCCTGACAATCAA
>DHQK01000132.1:0-3360 GCA_002411085.1 Marinilabilia sp. UBA5340
ATTTGCGTCTGCATCCTGTTTTATTTTAAGGATCCAAAAGTAAGGAAAAAGCATAAACAGACAGAAAGGAGTATTGCAAACAAGACCATAAATGCCAACATCAACGATTTTAAGCTAGTTTAGTTAATTAATCCTCACGGATAGCCTGCTTCAGATAAGTGACCAGTGACTCCTGCCCCAAACCTCCCGATTCTTTTACCTTATCTGTTTTTTATATTCTGGGTATGTTTTGCAAGGAAAGGATTCTGGTTTACGGTACCTTTCTGTGATCAAACCCATTCGAGCCATATAAAAATCTAACCATAGCAATTATGCCTTATATTGTGTAAGTTACATCCTAAGAACTTGCAAACTAAACATGATTCTTAATGGTAATTTGATGACCATACATATTTTCATAATGTGTAAATTAGCTTTTAACAAATCGAACAAATGAACTCACAACAATTACTCGACCAGATACTTGCCATTTTGAGCCAGGTAAAAGAAGATAAGGCGAAACTTCAGAAAATTCTGAATTTCCTGGAGCAGGAGATATTTGAAGAGATTGATGAAACAACAATAGTTCCGGAAAAGTACCGCAACACAGTGAAAGAAATTGCAGAAAACAATGACTGTGGTCTGATCAGCTACCTCAATCCCGTTACACTGGAAATCGAATCTGTTCCCAAAAATCTCGATTACCCGGAAGAGTATGAGTTGATGACCGGTGAGAATTACAACGAAACTTTCAGACATGAAACCTGGAATCGGTGCATAAGCTTTGAGCCACCCGAATCACGGATATCATTTAAAATCATGGAACACTTCACCAACAACATAAAAGACAGTCCATTGAAAGACAAACTCATAGGTATTCTCAGCAGAAAGCGACCATTTACCAACTTCAAGCATGCTGTTGAAACATCGAAACACAGACAGGCATGGTTCGATTTTAAACAGCAGCAACTGGAACAAATGGTCTGGGATGAATTAAAGATTCAGCTATAAATGATAATCAATGGAATTTTCATGAGAAATATAAATCTCACAAATGAATAAAGCCCATCATCTTAATATCGACAATTGATTCCTTTTTCAACTTCAAGGGCACCTGATTCCGCGAAATTTTCTATATATTTAGAGAAACAACAAATCTCTAAAACCCTTCTGTTATGGCCAAAAAGAAACAATCAGGAAAAATATTTGTACTGGACACCAACGTGTTACTTCATGATCACAAATGTTTATACAACTTCGAAGAGAACGACATTATTGTCCCCATCGTGGTGTTGGAGGAGCTTGATAAGTTTAAGAAAGGAAATGACCAGATCAACTTCCAGGCCCGTGAGTTTGTAAGGGAAATGGATCGGTTGTCGGGAGAACAGCTATTCACCAAAGGTATTTCGCTGGGCAAAGGACATGGCCGGTTATTTATAGAAACGGGAAAGCCCATACCTCCTCAGATGCAGGATTCTTTCTCCGAAAATACTCCTGATCACCGGATTCTGGCGATTACGCTGTATGTTAAAGAAAAAAACCCGGAACGCCAGACCATTTTGATTACCAAGGATATCAACCTGAGGATGAAAGCAAAATCGCTGGGACTGACTTCTGAAGATTATGAATCTGACAAGGTAAAAAACATTGAAATTCTGCATCATGGGGTGGAGACTTTCGATGGTTTTGACAAAAATATTATCGAAACCCTTTACCAGACAGGTCAGGTTGCCCGGGCAGATTTCCCCATGACCGAAGAGCAGCTTCCCGCCAATCAGTATGTGATTCTGAAAAATGCCAGCCAGAGTGTGCTTGCGTGGTTCGACCCGCTCAGCCAGACCATTCGCAGAATAGAGAAGCATTCAGCCTTTGGCATTGAGCCACGGAATGCAGAACAGACTTTCTCGCTACATGCATTGCTCAATCCGGAGGTTAAACTGGTGTCGCTCACCGGAAAGGCAGGAACAGGCAAAACCCTTTTGGCCCTGGCCGCAGCGCTTCAGCAACACAAAAACTACAAGCAAATATTACTGGCGAGACCCATTGTTCCGCTGGCCAACCGGGATCTGGGATTTTTACCGGGAGACATCAACGAAAAGATAGGTCCATACATGCAGCCCTTATTCGACAATCTGGGGGTGATAAAAAACCGCTTTAACCAACAAAGCAAGGAACTGGCACTCATCGATGATATGCAAAAACGGGAAGAGCTGATCATCACACCGCTGGCCTATATCCGTGGTCGCAGTCTTTCTGATGCTTTTTTTATTATTGACGAGGCTCAGAACCTCACCCCCCATGAAGTCAAAACAATCATCACCCGTGCCGCCGAAGGCACCAAAATGATTTTCACCGGAGACATTCACCAGATCGACTCTCCTTATCTGGATATGCAAAGCAATGGACTGGCCTACCTCACTGACAAGATGAAGGGGCAGGATATTTTTGCTCACGTAAATCTGATGAAAGGGGAAAGGAGTTATCTGGCTGAACTGGCCTCCGATTTGTTGTAATCATAGTATGCAAAGGCAGAAGGTGGGAAGGCAGAAGACAGGTAGGGGTAAACAGGCTGAAAGCCTGAAAGCAATAGCCCGGGGGTTGCAATTCCCCACCCAGCCCCGCGGTTTATTGGTCCCGACGCGACCAATAAACCGCTGAGGGAGAAGTATTACAATTTTCCTGGGACATTGCCCCAGACTATTCATTAAAGACCTTCAGCCTTTTAAAAACCATACAACAATATGTATTCATTTAAAAGGGAAAAGCCACCCTTCCTGGAAGACTGATTAAAAAACCTTTTTATCTTTGCAAATTCAAATTCTTTAATTTCATCTGCCGCGGGGCAGTCATCAGAAAATTTTAACAATCCGCTAAATGATAGACCAGTCACAGTTTACGAGAAGAACAGTGGCCTTCTACACGTTAGGATGTAAGCTGAATTTTAGCGAAACATCCACCATCGCCCGGCATTTGCAGGAGGAAGGATTCATCCGTGTCAATTTCAATGAAGGTGCAGATATCTATGTGATTAATACCTGCTCAGTCACCGAAACTGCCGAAAAGAAATGCCGCTACACGATTAACAAAGCATTGCGCATCAACCCTAAAGCATTTATTGTTGTAACTGGTTGCTTTGCCCAATTGAAGCCCGAAAACATTGTCAATATGAAAGGGGTAGATCTGGTTCTGGGCAGCAATGAGAAACTGGACATGTCCTTTTACCTCAATGCTTTTGACAAGCTAAAAAAGGCAGAAGTACATACCGGTAATATCGCCAAAGACAAGCGTTTCATGCCCTCCTGGTCGTCAGGTGACCGCACCCGCACCTTCCTGAAAGTACAGGACGGATGTGACTATTTCTGTTCCTACTGTACTATTCCA
>DHQK01000132.1:3637-27529 GCA_002411085.1 Marinilabilia sp. UBA5340
GTCAACATTGGAGATTTTGGGAAAAGCACAGGCGAAAGCTTTTTCGACCTCATCCGCGAGCTGGAAAAAGTAAAAAATGTGGAACGTTTTCGCATTTCTTCCATAGAACCCAATCTCCTGACAGAAGAAATCATTCGTTGGGTGTCCGGTTCAGAAAAACTGATGCCTCATTTCCATATACCGCTGCAATCGGGAAGTGACGAAGTACTGAAACTGATGAAACGCAAGTACGACACCGCCCTTTTTCGGAGTCGGGTAGACACCATACGGACTCTGATTCCCGATGCCTTCATCGGCGTGGATGTCATAACCGGAGTCAGAGGGGAAACCGACCGGTTGTTTGAAGAAACCCGGCAATTCCTGAATGAGCTGGATGTCTCTCAGCTGCATGTATTCACCTATTCAGAACGCCCCAACACAGGAGCCCTCAAAATAGAATACACCGTTCCGCAGGAAGAACGTAAACGCAGAAGTGCTTTATTACATGAAATCTCGGCACATAAAACAAAAAAATTCTATCAGCAATACGAGCAAAGCAGAGCCCGTGTTCTTTTCGAAGGACACCCATCCGAAGGCCTGATGCATGGATTTACGGAAAACTATCTAAGAGTGGAAACTCCTTTCAATGAACAGCTGGCCAACCGGATTGTGGAAGTGAAACTAAAAACCCTATCGCCACGGACAGGAAATATGACCATTGAGCTCCCTTCGGGTTTTGTTGAGAAAGAAAAACTGAAGTTTTCTCCGGAAAATCTGCAACTTTAACATTGCAAAAATCAAAACAATATGCCTGACTTAAAAAAGATTTGTGAAGAAACTGTACTCCTGGCCAGGGAAACCGGCAAATTTGTGAAAGAATATCGCCGGAACAACAAACCGACAGTGAAATCCAAAGGACGCAATGACTTCGTAACCCAAATTGACAAAGCATCCGAAGAGAAGCTTGTTAAAGGCCTGGGGGCATTACTGCCGCAAGCCGGATTTATTGCTGAAGAAAACACCTCTGACAAAAAGGGAGATATCTATAACTGGATAATCGACCCTATCGACGGCACCACAAATTTCATCCACGGACTTTATCCTTATGCCATTAGCATTGCACTTCAGGAAAACGATGAAGTGGTACTTGGAGTGGTATACGAAATGGGCATGGATGAATGTTTTTATTCCTGGAAAGGGGGGCCGGCACTCCTGAATGGAGATCCCATCAGCGTTTCCGACAATGCCACTGTTGCCGATAGTTTGATTGCCACAGGTTTTCCATATACCAACTACAGCCTGATAGGAAATTTTATGGAAACCCTCGACTTTTTCATGAAAAACAGTCATGGACTCAGGAGGCTGGGCTCTGCTGCTGCCGATCTGGCCTATGTAGCCTGTGGACGTTTCGATGCCTTTTACGAATACAGCCTCAAACCCTGGGATGTAGCAGCGGGAGCTTTTCTGGTGCAGCAGGCCGGAGGCCGGGTCAGTGATTTTAGTGGTGGCAACAATTACCTTTTTGGACAGGAGATCGTTTGTGGTAACAGCAAGATGTTTGTCGAGATGCAAGAGGTAGTGGATCAAATCATGAACCGATAAAAAATGAACAAACTCGCCTATTACATCTGGCATCCGCTGATCTGGCTCATTGCACACCTCCCTACAAAATGGCTGTACAGGTTTTCAAACTTCCTTTATTACCCGGTATCTCTCCTGGGCTATCGCAAAAAAGTGATTTGCAACAACCTGAATATGGCCTTCCCCGAAAAACCGGATTACTGGAAAAAGAAAATTCTCCACTTGTTTTACCGTCACTTTTGTGATCTCTTTGTGGAGACCATCAAACTTCAGCATATTTCTGACGACGAAATATACCGGCGCATCACCTTCAGCGGAACCGAAATTATTGATCAGGCCAAAGACCAGGGTAAAGATGTGATCGCCATTCTCGGTCACTACGGCAACTGGGAATGGGTACCCTCCATCAATATGCACATTCAATCTCAGGGGTACAGCGTTTACCGGCCGCTGAAAAACAAGTGGTTCGACCGTTACATGCTCAATCTGCGATCGCGTTTCGGATCCATCAATGTAACCATGAAAGCAACTCTGCGGATGGTGGCCACACTGCGGAAGAAGGATAGTCGCTTTGTTCTGGGTCTGATTTCGGATCAGAGCCCTGCAAGGAGTGAGATACAATACTGGACTGATTTCCTGACACAGAAAACCCCCATACTCACAGGACCCGAAAAAATTGCAAAGATGGTTAACGGCCTGGTAGTCTATTTCAAGGTTACAAAACCCCGCCGGGGACACTACCACATCGAAGTGATTCCCTGGGAAGGAATCCCCCGGAACGCAGCAGAAAATGAGATTACCGAATGGCATGTAAGGCAATTGGAAAAAAACATCAGAGAACGCCCGGAATTGTGGCTGTGGTCGCACAAAAGATGGAAGTATCAGCAAGAATTTTTCACCAAAACAAAAAGCCATGGCTGAACAAACGGTTGATATCATCATCCTCAACTGGAATACGCGCAGTATGCTGGAAAAATTCCTGCCGGAGGTAATCAAAAAATCCGTCTTTCCGGGAGCTAACGTGGTGGTTGCCGACAATGGATCCAATGATGGCTCTCAAGCTTTTGTAAGGGAACATTTCCCGGGAATAAAACTCATGGAACTGGACAAAAACTATGGCTTTGCGGGTGGTTACAACAGAGCTCTGCTACAATCTGATGCTACTTACACCGTATTACTCAATTCGGATGTGATTCCGGGAAATGATTGGCTGGCCCCACTCATCCGGCACATGGAGCAACAACCCGGCTGCGCCGCTTGCGTTCCCAAAATAAAGGATCTGAATCATCCCGAAAGATTTGAATATGCCGGGGCTGCCGGAGGTTTTATTGACAAATGGGGTTACCCATTTTGCAGGGGACGAATTTTTGATCAGCTGGAAGACGACACTCATCAGTACAACCAACCGGGAAATATTTTCTGGGGAAGCGGAGCGGCCCTGATGGTCAGGACAAAGGATTTT
Source organism: Marinilabilia sp. UBA5340 (assembly GCA_002411085.1). Taxonomy (GTDB): domain Bacteria; phylum Bacteroidota; class Bacteroidia; order Bacteroidales; family Marinilabiliaceae; genus Marinilabilia. Next base: position 6,660 of record DHQK01000132.1, read on the forward strand.
AACCAATCAGGAGGCCTGGATGAGCATTTTTTTGCCCACATGGAAGAGATTGACTGGTGCTGGCGCATGAAAAATCAGGGAATGACCATCGCTTACATTCCAGACAGTGAAATATTCCATCTGGGAGGTGGCACCCTCAATTCCATGTCGTCGCACAAGACATACCTCAATTTCCGGAACAACCTGTTTATGCTCTACCGTAACCTGCCCGAAAAACAGCTCAAAAAAACCATATTTATTCGCCTTTTACTCGATGGAATCGCCGCCCTAAAGTTTGCTCTATCCGATGGATGGATTCACACCCGGGCCGTCTACAAGGCTCATCGGGATTATTTCAGGAGAATTCCGGAACTCAGAAAGCAACGGATGGAACTATTGCAGAAAACAACCAAAACAAGTCATTCCGAGGTTTACTCCCGCAGTTTGATCATCGATTTCTTTTTGAGAGGCAAAAAGAAGTTCTCTGACCTAAACTTCACCCCATAACCCGAAGAACCATTAAAGAATTCCGGCAACCACTTCCAAACGATTGGCTCTGCTGCCCTTGATTAAGAAAAGGGCATCGCGGTACTTCTTTTTCTCCAGAAAAGATTTAAGCTCTGAGGTATCCTTAAACCACACAAAACGATTGTCGTCGGGTATTATCCCCTCAAACTCCGCTCCGGTAAGATAACAGCATTCAAATGCTATTTCATCAAGAAACTTCAAAAGGCTTTGATGTTCCTGAACACTGTCAGCTCCAAGTTCTTTCATACTCCCCAGCACCAAAATTTTCCGGTCATGCGGAATAGTACTGAAATTTTGCAATGCCACCAGCATACTCGAAGGATTGGCATTGTATGCATCCAGCAACACCTGATTCTTCCCGGAATTAAAATACTGTGACCGGTTATTTTCAGGTACATAATCCTCCACTGCTTCCTTTACCAACTCTTCTTCCACACCAAAGTAGTGAGCCACAGAAGCTGCAGCAAGTACATTACCCAGGTTATACAATCCCGTGAGACAAGTCTGAATAGGAAAATCCTTTACTCTGGAGGTGGTCAGCAACAATTTCAAAAGCGGCTCTGCAGAAACGCCGGTGGCTTTTACTACAGCTTCTCCTCCTGTTCCATAACCTATCCAGGGATAATCACCCACCATCTCCATCAGGTTCTGATTGTTCACATCTACAAAGATTTCTCCTCCTTTTTCTTTCAACCACGCATACAACTCCCCTTTCCCCTTTTTCACCCCTTCAAAAGAGCCAAAACCTTCCAGATGGGCCTTCCCCACATTGGTAATTAATCCGTGATCAGGCTGGGCGATATGGCATAATTCAGCAATTTCTCCCACATGATTGGCGCCCATTTCAATAACAGCAATTTGCGTAGCAGGTGGAATACCCAGTAAAGTCAAAGGTACCCCGATGTGGTTATTTAAGTTTCCCCGCGTAAACCATACATTGTACTTTTTTGAAAGTACGGCTGCTATTAATTCCTTAGTGGTGGTTTTTCCATTGCTCCCTGTTATTCCGATAAAGGGGATATTCAGTTTTCGCCGATGATGGCGTGCCAGATCCTGCAACGCCTTGAGTACATCAGGCACCCAAAAACAGCCATCCTGCTCTTTGAGTCCCTCTCTGTCAACAACAGACACAACAGCACCGGCTTCCAGCGCTTTCAGGGCGAACTCATTTCCATCAAAACGTTCTCCTTTCAGGGCAAAGAAGATACTGCCAGGCGTGATTTGCCGGGTATCTGTAGAAACCTTACCCGACTGAAGATATATTTCGTATAACGATGCAATATTGTTACTCATCGGAAAATACTTTAGCTTATCTTAAAAACTAAAAAAAGGCCGGGAAAAATCCCGGCCCGTGTTTGATATTTTATTAAAATCCAGATTCTGACTATTTGCCTTTGTAAGGAGTTCCTACACGAGTCATAGCACATCGGAAACCGATATCATCTCTTGCTTCACGTTCATCCAGGAAACGTCGGGTTCCGGGACTCAGCCAGTAAGCACGGTCACGCCATGAACCTCCTTTGTATACTCTGGTGCGGTCAGAGATGGTACTACTCATAATACCGGGGCTGTCAGCATACATATTCTCGGTATTTAGCTCACTGGTAGACCAGTTACCTCCCAAAGAAATGTTTGACTGTGCATCACCATCTTTGTAGTTGATATTATCAGAAGTACGATAGTTATTTCTGTCCATGATATCTTCATCAGTCTCCTCACGGTACCTGATTTCACCATATTCATCCTTCTCCACCACATAACCTTCTTCATCCAGCATTTTGGTTTTGAAAACATTACCCCTGTAAGGGCTGAATTCATGTGTGGATTCGTTGGACAAAGGACGATAAACATCAGCAACCCATTCGTTCACGTTTCCGGCCATACAATACAGCCCAAAATCATTAGGATAGTAGGAATTCACCGGCACAGTAATATCACCTGCATCATTCAGGTCTCCCGCCATACCCATGTAGTCACCAGGTCCTCTCACAAAGTTGGCCATCATCTGACCCCGTTCTTTTTTGGAGGGATTGCGAAGTGTGTGACCATTCCAGGGATAAATACGACGATCTGTCAGTCGCTCCTGATAAGAATTTCCAATTAAACCATAAGCTGCATACTCCCACTCGGCCTCTGTCGGGAGACGATAGCGGGGAAGCATAATACCATCACTGGGACGCACCCTGCGGGTATCTTTTTCAGGATTCAGGTCTTCCATAGGATTTTTCCCGGCCACGCCTTCGTATTGTCCCAAAAGATATGCTTCAGTATCAAAATTATTGGCCCCAGATTGTTGGAGATCCAACTCAAGAATTCCCATTTCAACAAGAATATGCTCGTTCACCCTGTCGGTACGCCAGGCAGCATAATCTGAAGCCTGCAACCAGCTCACTCCAACAACAGGATATTCGCTGTAAGCGGGGTGACGAAGGTAATTCTCCACCATAGGCTCATTGTAAGCCAACGGGCGACGCCAAACAAGTGTATCGGGCAAAGCCTTGCGATAAACTTCAGGCATATCAATGAAAACACGGTTCAGCCAGTACAGGTATTCGCGATAATCCACATTGCGAACCTCAGTCTCATCCATATAAAAAGAACGAACAGTAACACGACGGGGACTGTTGTTCCACTGTTTCATTACATCCTCTTCAACACTTCCCATTATAAATGTACCACCTTCAACGAATACAAGGCCCGGACCAGTTTCCTGTTCGTAATCGGCCTGATATTCAAATCCACCGGATTCAGGGTCGTTATATGACCATCCTGTCGTAGACGATGCGGTTTTTCGGGCTCCACCGCCACAAGATGCTAAAACCATCAATCCCACCATTAAAGCAGGAATAAAAAGTCTGGATTTCAATCTCATAACTTGTTTTTCTTGGAATTCTTTTTCAAATATCAAATAACAAAGATAAACATTCGGTGCTTTCTGCAAGAATTTTTATCCTATTTAAATTCTCTCAACAGCAATTTGCTGATGTCTGTGAAACAAGTCCCTCCTGTTTACACGGCTAAAGGATGTCAGCCATGGTTTTCACCGGGGATATACCTTACAAACGTTGATTACGCAAATTCATTGTTTTTATACTGCAAAAATAAAAAAAGGTTATACCGTACATGCAACTTTGTGCCATTTTTAACAATTTTATCAACAGAACACTTCCGGTATACTAAAAGTACATTTTTTTGGTTATACTTTGAAGCCTCATTGAAACCAATAAACTATTTTTGCGTTTTACATCTTTACGGATAAAACAACAAGGATACAAAAATTATGGCTAAACGCCCCTGCATATTGTTTATATTAGTTCTTTTAAGCACGCTTTATTCAAGTGCTTCAGCTGACCTTGCACAAACCGGAAAGAGTACGTTTTTTGAGACTATCAGATGGAATCCGCAAGCCTCCCATCCGGAGCTGCCTTTCCATGGAACCGGTTATTTCGATGAAAATTCCGGAATTCCCGTATACCGAACCAGTTTTCCACTCCCTGAAGATTTTGTGGCTGGGACTTCTGTTATCAAGCAACTCGTTCTTCAGCCCCTAAGATGGAAATCCTCTATTGAAGACCAGTACCTGACAGACATTTCCAGTGAGGATTTGGCTGACAGTCTTACCTATCGGGTAGTCACCATTCAAAAGAAAGCATTTCTCGAAATTGAGACCATCCCCTACCGAAAATCATTCAATCAGGAGGATAGTTGGGAGCAGTTGATTCAGTTTTCCGTAAATTTGACTTATTCGCCCCAAAGCAGTCACAGTCTGAAAGCAACCACATCCAGGTACACAAGACAATCCAGGCTGGCATCAGGTTCGTGGATAAAGATTGGTACCCGCGAGCGGGGAATCCATAAAATACCCTATTCAACCCTTCAATCCTGGGGTTTTTCAAATCCTTCGAGGGTACAGGTATTTGGAAACGGCGGGGCCATGGTGCCCATGCAAAACAGTGACGACCGGCCGGATGATCTGCCTGCCCTGGCATGCTTACATTCCAACGATGCCCTCTTCTTCTATTCTGCCGGCACATGGAGGTGGCATTATGACTCCTCGAATAATATCTTCAATTATGAGAAGCATAAATTCAGTCCGATGGCTTTTTTCTTTCTCTCAGAAGTAGATGAAGCGATCAAGACACCTGTTACCATTGCCACTCCTAATGGCACTGTAACCCATACCACCAACACGTTTGATGCCCTTTACTTTCATGAAAGTGACAATGAAAACGTGCTGAATTCCGGAAACAAATGGTTTGGAGAAAAATTCAATACTACCATTGCCCTGGAGCGAAATTTTGAAGTGGATATTCCCAATCTGTTACCTCAGCAGGAAGCAATTTTTTTCACCCAGGTAGCAGGACGGAGTAATTCGGCCCAGAATTTCAACATTGCCATCTCTGAAAGTGCGAGCCTCACAGTACCCATAACTACCGTTTCCATGAATGATTATCTGGGCTATTATCTGCGACTGGCATCAGGAGTACAATCATTTGTCCCCGGCACTTCCCGGTTCAATGTCCGTTATCAATACAACAACCCTGCCTCCACTTCCATTGGATGGCTCGATTATTTCATTATCAACGGCAGGGGAAAACTGACACTTGAAAACGGCCCCATAGTATTCCGGGACAAGCAGATTACTGCTTCAGGAAACATTACTACCTGGCAAATTGCAGGAGCCACCACCAATGACATTGTGTGGGATGTTACCAATCCTGCAGATCCTATGGCCATGGAAACGACTTACCGAAACGGGCAACTCGAATTCACAACTCTTTCAAACAACCTGAGAGAATATGTTGCTTTTAATCCCGCTCAATCTTTTTTCCAACCTGAACTGATTGGACAGATAGGCAATCAGAATCTGCATGCCACATCCCCGGCTGAAATGGTGATTGTAGCTCCGGCTGAGTTTATTCCCCAGGCGCAAAGACTTGCTTCACTACACAGTCAACACTCCAACCTGACTGTAACAGTTGCTGAAAGAGACAAAATTTACAATGAATTCTCATGGGGACACCCTGATCCCGGTGCCATAAGAGGCTTCATGAAGATGCTCTATGACCGCGCCGGTGACAATGAGGCGGAAACCCCTAAATTACTGCTTCTGTTCGGTGACGGCACTTACGATAATCGTCATCTGGATAACACCCCGGCTGCCCCGCTGCCCACCTATCAGTCAGACAATTCCATTTATCAGACCGGCACATTTGTTACCGATGATTATTTTGGATTTCTGGATGACAACGAGGGTGCTGACCTGCGCAACGATCGATTGGATATTGGTATCGGACGATTTCCTGTTACAACTTTGGAGCAGGCGGTCAATGCAGTCAATAAATCAGAAAATTATCTGCTCAATCAGGAGCAGGGAAAATGGAAAACGAAGCTCACCTTTATTGGAGACGACGGGGATTTCAACATCCATGTGCGTGATGCAGACCGGCTCACTCAAAAAATTGCAGCCAACCACTACCAGTTTGATATCAATAAAATCTATTTCGATGCATATAAAATGACGACCGGAGCATCAGGAAAAGACTTTCCCGAAGCTAAGAACCAGATAATGCAATCCATTGCCGATGGGACACTTGTTCTTAACTACACCGGGCATGGAAGTGAAAACAACCTGGCCCATGAAAAAATCATCACCAGGGGCGACATTATCAACTGGAACAACAAAAACAAATTGCCGCTGTTTATTACTGCTACATGCGAATTCAGTCGTTTTGACAACCACAACCATACATCCTCCGGCGAAGAGGTATTTCTTAACCCCAATGGGGGCGGAATTGCCCTGTTATCAACCACCCGCATTGTATATTCAAGTCTGAACTTTACCCTTAACAATGCATTTTACAATCACGCCTTTGAAAAAGATGAACAGGGATTACCTCTGCGTCTGGGTGAGATGATGCGTCGCACAAAGCTGGAATCCGGCTCCAATACCAACAAGCTTAACTTCACGCTGCTGGGTGACCCGGCCCTGCGTTTAATCTATCCGGCGAACAATGTAAACACTGCTTCCCTCAACAACATTGAAATAACAGAACAGCCTGACACCATCAGTGCGCTGTCTAAAAACCGAATAAGTGGCAGTGTGACTGACCCTCAGGGAAATCCGTTAACCGATTTTTCCGGAACCCTGGCAGTCACTGTATTCGACAAAGCTGTAGAAGCAAAAACACTGGGAAACGGGAGCAATGAACCTTTTGAATATGACAAATTTTCAAATATTCTGTTCCAGGGAACCGTCACGGTACGCAATGGTGATTTCTCCTTCGAATTTGTGGTTCCCAAAGACATCAGATACAATTTCGACAATGGACGCATTAGTTATTATGCTATTGCTGAGGATGGAAAAGAAGCGGCAGGAGCTTTTACAGATGTGGTCATCGGAGGCATCAACAACGCTGCCGGGAATGACGCCAAAGGACCTGAGATCAACATGTATTTAAACCATCCTGATTTCGCTCCCGGTCAAACCACCGGATCCAGGCCGGTGCTTTATGCCGATCTTTTTGATGAATCAGGAATCAACACTTCAGGTATCGGGATTGGTCATAACATCACCCTGATTATTGATGAAGACACGAACAATCCTACAATTCTGAACGATGCATTCACTGCAGATACCGATTCTTACCAGCAGGGAAATCTTGCCTGGCAGCTCCCTTTTCTCGAAGAAGGCAATCATACCCTCACACTCAAAGTATGGGACAATTACAATAATTCGTCTACCGGCACGTTAACTTTCAAAGTAAGTAATAACCACGGTTTAAACCTTCAGGACTTTTCTATCTGGCCAAACCCGGTAACACCAGGGCAGGATGTTTACATCACCATGCATACAGATGCTGCCAACTCCCTGATTGATGCTACCATTCAGTTTGTGAACAGTTCCGGAAAAGTTACCGGATCGGCTGAAGAAGAAATAATTTCCACAGGAAATCAAATAGGGCCATACAGATTACCCATTGAAAAAGCGGGCTGGGATTACAGACATATTCACTTTGTCAGAATCATACTGAAGCCACAAAACGGAGAAGAAAAACAGGTGGTTGCCAAACTTCTGCCAATACATTAAAACGCTGTGAGAGAATAATCAATGATTGAAAATTTTTATTTCGACACAAGCCAGAACCCTAAAAACAAGGAAAATTTTTAAAAATGAAAAACAACATTTTAAGTAAAGCACTTATCGCAGTTCTTTTTTTTGGTTTAGCCCAGCTAATCCAGGCCCAGGATGAAGATGTAAATCTGAGTGGACAGCAAAACATCATCAGTACTGCTGTTTCCTTTTTGGACATAGCCCCCGAATCAAGAGGAGGAGCCATGGGTAATGCAGGGGTAGCCATCTCTCCCGATGTGAATTCTCAACACTGGAATCCGGCCAAATACGCATTTATCGAAAAGGAATCGGGAGTAGCGATCTCTTACACACCCTGGTTGAGAAAGCTGGTCAATGATATTAACCTCTATTATCTCACCGGATTTAAACGCCTGGACGACATGCAGACCATCAGTGCATCAGTACGCTACTTTTCACTGGGAGACATCACCTTTATGTCTGAAGATGCCATGGAACAAGGAAGTGCCTCCCCCAATGAATTTGCAGTTGATGCCGCCTACAGCCGTATTCTATCTGATCATCTCTCCGGCTCTGTGGCTTTCCGATATATCCGCTCCGACCTACAAATAGGGTTGAGTGGTTCTTCGGGAAGTGAAAACTACCAGGCAGGAAATTCCTTTGCTGCTGACCTTGCCTTTTATTACCAGAACGAGATTGAGCTGGGTGGAAACGATGCCACTCTGGCTGCAGGTATCAATATTTCCAACATCGGTAGCAAGATCTCCTACGACGGAAATATAGAACAATTCATTCCCACCAACCTAAGATTAGGTACAGCTCTGAAAACCCAGCTGGACGAATACAATGAACTGACTGTCGCTCTGGATTTCAACAAATTACTGGTTCCTACACCAGACAACACTGACGATCCGGAGGAAACCAACTCGGTGTTCCAAAGCGATGATGTATCTGTTATTTCAGGAATATTCCAGTCCTTCGGAGATGCTCCCGGCGGTATGGAAGAAGAACTTCAGGAAGTTAATATCAGCCTGGGTGCCGAATATCTCTACAATCAGCAATTTGCTGTTCGTGCCGGTTATTTCCATGAACACGAAAACAAAGGAAACCGCAAGTATTTTACGGCCGGTGTAGGCCTCAAGTTCAACATGCTTTCCATTGATGCCTCTTACATCATCCCGGTGGTGCAAAACAACCCGCTGGCCAACACCGTTAGATTCACACTTGGACTGGATCTGGATCAGATGACTGGACAATGATGAGGCTATAGATTGGAGAGATGAAAAGTTAAAAGGCAGATATGAATAGAAGAAACTTCTGCCTTAAATCCCCACTAAAAAACAAAATCCGGGACTGCGCGAATATTTTCGTTGCGGTCTCTTTTTTTTGTAGATTTGCAATCTAAAAATTAAGATATGTCCATACGTATTGGAATGGGATATGATGTGCACCAACTGGCCGAAGGCTATAAGCTATGGATCGGTGGCATTGAAATCCCTTATGAAAAAGGTTCGGTGGGACATTCCGACGGGGATGTTCTGATACATGCAATTTGTGATGCCCTATTGGGATCGCTAAACCTGCGTGACATTGGGCACCATTTCCCGGATACTGATCCGACTCTGAAAGGAATTGACAGCAAAATACTGCTCAAGAAGACCATGGAGATCATACGGAATAAAGGATATGAGCTGGGGAATCTGGACTCTACAATATGCCTGCAGAAACCCAAAATTAATCCGGTGATCCCAGAAATGCAGAAAACACTGGCAGAGGTAATGGATGTGGATATCTCACAGGTATCCATAAAAGCTACCACTACCGAGAAACTGGGGTTTGTAGGAGAAGGCAAGGGGATTTCGGCTTATGCAACTGTATTATTAGTTGTTAGCTCGTAGCTCTTGGCTCGTAGCTGGTAGCTCATCGTTTCATTATCTATAAAACTTCACAAATGCAAACAATAGAATCCATAGACCATTTTCGCGAGGTAATCCGCCAGGAAGCAGCCGTACTGATCTATTTTTCACACGAGCAATGCAATGTATGCAAAGTTCTGAAGCCAAAAGTCAAGGCATTACTGGAAGCGGAATTCCCAAAAATGGCAATGTATTACAGCGACACCCTTAAGCAATCGGAAGTAGCTGCGCAAAACAGAGTCTTTGCGGTTCCCACAGTGTTAATCTTTTTTGATGGCCGGGAAACCTTTCGCTTCAGCCGGAATATTGGATTGGGAGAACTGGAACAATCTATTATGCGTCCCTATTCAATGATTTTTGAATAGTCCATCAATTAACGCCTCATCTGCCGGATTGGGCAAAGTCACCTTTAGTCGCGGCTCTTTCTCCATAGCCCTGCGGGCCGCAAAAACGGCTCCACTGTTTCGTGCCCAGCTACGTCTCGTAATGCCGTTATTTACATCCCAGAAAAGCATACTCTGCAAACGCGATGAAGCTTCGTCGGAGCCATCGAGTACCATACCGAAACCACCATTCATCACCTCCCCCCATCCTACGCCTCCACCATTGTGCAAGCTCACCCAGGTAGCACCTCTGAAAGCATCCCCAATCACATTTTGCACTGCCATGTCGGCCGTAAATTTGGAGCCGTCATAAATATTGGAAGTTTCACGATAAGGACTGTCAGTTCCGGAAACATCATGGTGATCGCGTCCCAAAACCACCGGCGCAGACAGCCTTCCCATAGCAACAGCCTTGTTAAAAGCTTCTGCAATGCGAATCCGTCCCTCTGCATCGGCATATAAAATACGGGCTTCTGATCCAACCACCAATTGGTTAGACTCCGCCTCTCTGATCCAATGTAAATTATCGCTGATTTGTTGCGATATTTCCATAGGGGCCTCCTCCATCATCTCTTCCAGTACCGATGCAGCAATTCGGTCAGTTTCACGCAAATCCTCTGAAGACCCGGAAGCGCAAACCCAACGGAAAGGGCCAAAACCGTAATCAAAGCACAGGGGCCCCATGATATCCTGTACATACGAAGGGTACCTGAATTCACCAGTTTCATTAAGCACATCGGCTCCTGCCCTGCTGCTCTCCAACAAAAATGCATTGCCATAATCGAAGAAATACATACCGTCAGCAGCAAGCTGATTTATCGCTTTCACATGACGACACAGGGATTGGCGAACTTTCTCCTTAAATTGTTCAGGAGCTTCGGCCATCATCTGATTGGATTCTTCAAAAGTAAGTCCTACCGGGTAATACCCACCAGCCCATGGGTTGTGTAATGAGGTCTGATCGGAGCCAATATCTACCTTCATCTTTTCTGCGGCAAATCGTTCCCATACCTCCACCACATTACCATGATAGGCCAAAGAAACGGTTTCCCTGTTTTGGACAGCTCTTTTTACGCGATCGACAAGTTCATCCATCTCTTCGATCACTTCATCAACCCATCCCTGGGAATGGCGTGTCTCAATAGCTCTGGGGTTCACTTCTGCAGTCACACTAACGCATCCTGCAATATTGGCCGCTTTGGGCTGTGCTCCCGACATACCACCCAACCCGGCTGTCACAAACAAAGCGCCCTGCCCCCGGTCTTTGTCCCCCAGCCGCCTGAGTGCATTCATTATGGTGATTGTAGTACCATGTACAATTCCCTGTGGACCGATATACATAAAGGAGCCGGCTGTCATCTGCCCGTATTGTGATACACCCAGTGCGTTAAATCTCTCGTAATCATCAGTAGAAGAATAATTGGGAATAACCATCCCATTGGTAACCACCACACGGGGAGCCTCTTTCGAAGAAGGAAACAGACCGGCAGGATGTCCGGAATAAAGCACCAGCGTCTGTTCATCGGACATGGTAGCCAGATATTGCATCGTTAACAGATACTGGGCCCAGTTCTGAAAAACAGCGCCATTGCCCCCGTAGGTAATCAATTCATGCGGATGTTGAGCCACCTGTGGATCCAGATTATTCTGGATCATCAACATGATGGCCGCAGCCTGTCTGGACTGACAAGGATAATCTTCTATTGGCCTGGCCTTCATGACATATCCGGGACGAAAACGATACATATAGATGCGTCCGTAACGGTTAAGTTCATCCAGAAACTCCGGAGCCAGCTGTTCATGAAAATGAACGGGAAAATAACGCAACGCATTCTTCAAAGCCAGCTTTTTCTCTTCCGGCGATAAAATATCTTTACGTCGGGGAGCATGATTTACGGTACTGTCATAAGGCGGAGTTTGGGGTAACTCATCAGGTATTCCAGCCAGTATGGCTTGTTGAAAAGCGTTGTTCATGGCAACAAAAATTCAGAAGGTTTAATGAATGTGAATTTACCATCTATCGGCCAAAAAAGCCATGACAAATCACAGTTCCTAAACAGGCTTGTTTCTTTCCAAAAGCAACTGACGTTCGATATCTGCTATATTATACAACAAAATAAACTGTTGCCTGTCCACAGGCTTGAGTTCGCTCTGTAATAACTTTTGCAACTGTTGAACAATCATCGAAATATCTCTTAATCTCTGCTCAACCGATAATTCCAGATCAAAAATCCTTAACATCTCTTTTCCGGTGGACAACATTTGCATATTGGTCGGATGATCCTGTTCACGGTGGGCTCCAAAAGCAGAAATAAACGAGAGCAGGGCATGATTCAAATGCGTGAGTTTAAATGCCTTTTGCCTGAACTTACTGTATTTCCTGGGCTCGGCCTGCATATCCTGCCACGCCAGTGCCAGTGCATTATCGGCCTGATGCGCTTCGCGACGGGCAATACGATAATCAAAATCATCTCCGGCAACACCCGATTCATATTCATTCAGAATAGACCTCAGGTAAGCAATATTCTTCTGAAGGGCTGCAGAAAGCAGTCCTGGCAACCTTTTGTATTGCCACTGTGGCCAGAGAAAACGTACGATTCCCAGGGCCAGAAAAGCGCCAACCAGCGTATCAATGAGCCGGGGCAACATCACAGGAACCCCGCGACTGGAGATCAGGTTGAAGGCACAGAGCACAAAAATGGTAATAAAAACCACTGAGACAGAATATTGTCGTTTAAGCCAGGCAAAAAAGAAAAATGCCGCAGCCAACATTAACAAAACCTGCCCCGGTATTGTAAGGAGCTTCACTATCAACACCCCGGCAACAATTCCTGAAATGGTTCCAAGCACCCGCTGGAACAGGCGTCTGCGGGTAGCGCTGTAATTAGGCTGAAGCACGAACAAAATCGTAAGAACAATCCACTCTCCCTTATCGATCTTAAAATATTCGCTCACAAAAAAACCAATCCAGAAACATAAAGCCAGCCGGATAGCATAACGCATACGCGGATGCTGAAAGGTCAGTTGGGAACGAAAACGTTGCCACAACGACCGATCATCCCGAGAGAGCCTTGGCAAATAAGAATGAGTAGGTGGTTCATTCAGCCGCTCAAAAGCAACACTGGCCCTGATCAGATTACTGACCAGCAACCTAAGGGGATGAGTCTCTTCCAGGGCCAACTGGTCTACTTTGACAGCCAGCGCTTCCACCACCCATTTCAACGAAGAAGGATTATGAAATTCAATCCCTGTAAGCAAACTTTCGGCAAACTTTTCCGCCGCATGAGACAACTCGTGGAGCGTATGTCCGGCAATATCCACCACCTCAACATTTTCCGTCTCACTACTCAGAAGGTCGTATCGCTCATGTGTACTGGCTGCCCGCTCATGCAACCCCTGAAGAATCATAAAATATTGAAACCTGAGTCTGAGACGTTCATCATTTCCTCCGGCATCACGATAACTGTTCAACACTTCCTTGATCCTCTCCAGTATATTGACCATTTCCACATTGAGCAATGCCAGTTTGCCTCGAATATCGCGCTGTTGCTGTTTGTCACTGGGAAAAAGTCCTGATTTCTGATCAAGGTACTTTGACAGGGCGATAAAGCCCCGCGCCAGCTGTTCATCCAACAACCGGTAAGGTCTGTAAACAAGTAGCATCAAGGAAATCAAGCCATAAATCAATGCTCCTCCGGGCAATAAGATGGGTTGCCAGTACCAGGCTGGACTGATTTCAGCACCAATCATGGCATAGATTCCTATCAAAATAGCACCAAAAGTCACTCCCCGGTATCGTTCGCCCATCCCACCGGCCAGGATAAAAACAATTGTGGACAGTCCCAGGCCCAATCCTAAAATTACAGGCCACGGGCGTAACAACTCCACCGACAAGCTGGAAATGCCAAAACTCACCACTTTCATTACCAAAGACTTTACCCGTCCACGGGGATGGTCATCGGTCTCAGACAAAGCACCCGCCAAAACACCCAAAGCCAGGGTAACCGCAAAAAAGGAAAGTCCTGCTATTTCAAGTGGGATGGCAACCGCGGCCATTACAATGGTGGCTTTTGCGGCCATCAACAGATCGGGATAGCGCCAAAAATTTCGCCGCCAACGCTCAAAGAATGGTTGATTATGGAAGTAAGAAAATAACTTATTTTGGATCATGAAAAATCAATGCTTCATTTTTTTTAAACTTTCTTTATTGTTCTTCGACAGAAGTATATGAATTATCCGGACTGAAATTTTTAAAAGGGTGTCCGAAAAACCATTGAATTTGCTTGTACGAGCATTAAAAAAGCTGACGTTTATGAATGAGAGCCCCTTCACTTCGTTCAGAATGACAAAAGACTCATGATTACAGATTTTTTTGAACAGCGTCCTGTTTCTTTCCTTTGCAAAGAGAAAGAACTACCAAAGAACACCAAAAACCGGGAAGTTGTTCGTGATATTTTGATTGTTCGAAAAAACATCGCCTCCAAAAAGCATCGTATGCTTTAATCGTTGTTACAAATCTCTTTTATGAATAATCAAAAAGGTCAAGCAGTTACACGAAACGGGAAAAGAGCGGAAAAGATGTCAAAAAAACAATGACTAAAGCACCATTAACATGTAGACCACTGTCAGAATAACGGCAACCAAAACAAGTAAAGCAAAAAACCGAATAGCAAGATTTAATCCTCCCAACAAAGGGATACGGCTGGTGGAGCGATCAAAAGCATCCAGACGTGAAGCATTTTCAGCAGGACGATCAAAAACTTCCATTTCATCGATGATTTTAAGTGCACGGTCGGCATCTTTTTCGCGTACCTGAAGTTTGATATCTCCAACTGCATTGTGAATATAAGTCTGAGACACCAGTTCGTCCTTAACGAAGCATTCGATGCCTTCTGATTCCAGCTTGCTTCTGACCAGCCCCATCTGGGGTGCAAAGCTAAAGGTGGCGATGGTAACCAATGAATTCTCCATAGTTCAGCAATTTTATAGCTGACAATTTACTAATATTTTTAATCAGTCATAGAAAATCAAAGTCCCCGGACACTACAAATCATTAAATTTTATGGAGCCACGGTTTTCCTCATCAGGAGCATAGCTATAAATCTCTCTGAGCAAATGTGCATATTTATTATAAATAACACGTCTTTTGAGCTTCAGGGTAGGTGATAATTCTCCGGTATTGGGACCCCAGGGTTCACACACCAATCGGAATCGTTTTATTTGCTCCGTTTTGCCCAATTCCTTATTGAAGTTACTCACCTCTTTCTGAAATAATTTTTGGATTTTGGGATGCGTCACCAACTCCTGGTTATCCCGAAAATGAATGCGGTGATCGTTGGCCCACACATGCAGATACTCGAAATTGGGAGAAATCAATGCACTGGCGAACTTTTCATTTTCGCCCACCACCATCACCTGCTCGATAAAGAAAGATTCCTTCAGCAGATTTTCAATAGCCTGAGGAGCGATATATTTACCACTGGAAGTTTTAAACATCTCTTTCTTCCTGTCGGTAATTTTCAGGAAACGATCCTTTTCGAAAGTTCCGATATCTCCTGTATGCAACCACCCACTTTTCTCAATCACTTCACTGGTGTTCTTTACATCCTTGTAATAACCCAGCATCACATTTGGACCTTTAACCAGAATCTCACCATCCTCATCAATCTTCACTTCAATATTTTTCAGAATCGGCCCTACCGTTCCAATGCGAAGTGCATTGGGTTCACTCAGGTGATTGGCGGCAATCACAGGGGCGGTTTCAGTCATTCCATATCCTTCCATCAGCGGGATGCCGGCAGCAAAAAAGAGGCGACTCAACCTTGGCTGCAATGCTGCTCCTCCGGAAATCACAAACTTCAAACGCCCTCCAAAAATTTTCTGCCATTTGGAGAAAACCAGTTTTCGGGCAATCCAGAGTCTCAGCCCATACCAAAAATGGTGCTTCCCATCCACACGGTAATGCTCCCCAAGCTTTAATGACAGGAAAAAAATCATCCGCTTGATCCCCCTCAGGTCTTCTCCTTTGGAGACAATCCTGTCGTAAATTCGCTCAATCACACGAGGAACAGTAGCAAAAGCTGATGCCTTAATCTCAGCAAGATTCTGTGCAATGGTTCCCAGATTCTCGGCATAATAAATACTGCATGCTTTTTTCTGAAAAAGATAGTTCACCATCCGCTCGTACACATGACAAAGTGGGAGGAAACTGAGAATACGATCAGAAGCATCCAGCGGATAAAGGTTTTCGACCCCCTCCACATTGCTCAACACGTTGCGGTGCGAGAGCATCACTCCCTTGGGCAGCCCGGTGGTTCCTGAAGTATAAATAATGGTAAGAAGATCATCGGGTTTGATGGATGCCGTAGTGGCCTCAAACTGCTCCCTGTACTTGATTTTGGCATTGAAACCCTCACGCGTAACTTCCGTCCAGTTAGGAATGTCCTCATAATGATTGAAAGTATATACTTTTTTGAGCTTCCCTATTTTTTTGGCGATGGGCAACAACCTGTTGTATGCAGGCAGATCAGCCACGATGAGCATCCTGGCATCGGAATGCGACAGAATGTACTTGTATTCATCTTCACCAATGGTAGGATAAACAGGCACATGCACTACCCCCACCATAGCCATTCCCATATCCACAAAATTCCACTCAGGCCGGTTATTGGATACGGTAGCTATTTTGTCTCCCTTTTTGAAGCCCATCGCAAGCAGCCCAAACGCAAAGTTACGGGCATTCCGGATATAATCCTCAGTACTGAATTTCACCCAGTTGCCCTCACGTTTGGCCACAAGAATATCCGTTTTCTGATAGTTAAGTCTAAGGTTCTCTAATAAATCAAAAGTCCTGTCGATCCTCATCACATACTTTCTGTTTGCCGGCAACAAGAGCCGGTAGTTAACGGACCTGATCAATCATTTTTCTCAGGCGAATTTTTCAGTTATCAATGCTTTTGCTTTGGTCAATGCACTATCCAGTCCGGCCGGATTCTTACCCCCTGCAGATGCGAAGAAGGGTTGTCCTCCTCCACCTCCCTGAATATCCTGTGCAATGGCACGAATCAGCTCAACCGCATTGAGGGTTCCTCCCTTGGCCAGATCATCAGATAAAATTACCGCCAGCTGGGGTTTTCCTTTCACTTCGCAGCCCAGCACAGCTACCATCTCACCCTCAATCTCATTCCTCAGCTGAAAAGCCAGATCTTTGAGATTGCCACCAAGTTCTGGTTTTACCTGCTTTACAATTACCTTCACTCCATTATGTTCTTCCGCGCCATCAATAATGCTTTGCTTTTCAATCTTCAGAAAATTCTGCATCATTCCCTCCAGATCCTTGGTCAAACGCGAATTTTGGCTTATCAGATTTTCGATACTCTTTCTCAGCTGCCCCTTGCTCTTCAGTAGGGAGGCAACTTCCTCCAGAACATCGGCCTGGTTGTAAGCAAGTTCTTCTGCCTTCTCGGCCGTAACCGCCTCTATTCTGCGAATCCCTGCAGACACGGAGCCCTCACTGATAATCCTGAAAAATCCAATTTCTCCGGTCGCGTGTACGTGAGTTCCTCCACAAAGTTCCACTGAATCGCCAAATCCGATAGTGCGCACCACATCTCCATACTTTTCACCAAACAATGCCATGGCACCCATTTCTCTGGCTTTTTCCAAAGGCACTTCGCGGTGTTCCTCCACCTGAATGTTCTTTCGGATATCTGCATTCACCATCTTTTCCACTTCTCTGATTTCGTCGGGGGTTACCTTCTGAAAGTGCGCAAAATCAAACCTTAGGTAATCTGGATGCACCAAAGATCCTTTTTGTTCCACATGATCACCCAACATGGTTCTCAGCGCTTTGTGCAAAAGGTGTGTGGCAGTGTGATTGCTGGCTGCACGACGTCGCTTATCTACGTTCACCACAGCTTTATATTTCTCATGCAAATCTTTGGGCAATGATTTGGCAATATGAATAATCAAATCATTCTCTTTCCTGGTATCAATAATATCTATCTTTTCATTACCCCCTGTAATATAACCGGAGTCTCCCACCTGTCCTCCACTTTCGGCATAGAAAGGAGTGATATTAAAAACCAGCTGGTATTGCTCTTTGTTCTTTAGCTTTACACTCCTGTAACGCGTGATGTAAACATCCGTTTCCTGAAAATCATAACCAACAAACTCTTCTTCGTTGTCATCCCGCAAAACCACCCAGTCACCGGTTTCCATGGTTGCCGCATTCCGCGCACGGGCTTTTTGAGCATCCATCTCCGTTTCAAACTCCCTGCGATTAACAACCAACCCTTTTTCAGAAAGTATCAACTCGGTAAGGTCAAGCGGAAAGCCGTAAGTGTCATAGAGTTCGAAGGCCACTTTTCCATCCACCACTTTATACTCCCTGGCAAGTGTATCCTCCACAATTTTGTCAAGCATCGCAATTCCAGTGGCAAGCGTTTTCAGGAAAGACTCTTCCTCTTCATACACTACTTTATCAATCAATTCCTTCTGTGCCGTCAATTCGGGATAGGCCTCCCCCATAATTTCAATCAACACGGGTACGAGTCCACTGAGAAAAGGACGACGCACATCCAGAAAGGTATATGCATAACGAACGGCCCTGCGCAAAATCCTGCGAATGACATAACCCGCCTTGTTGTTGGAAGGTAACTGGCCATCGGTTATGGAAAATGCAATGGTACGGATATGATCCGCAATAACACGCATAGCAATGTCACTATCATCAGACTTACCATATTTCACACCCGTGAGTGAAGAAATTTGCCGGATCAGTGGCAGGAAAATATCTGTATCATAATTCGATTCTTTCTTCTGAAGCACACGGCACAGGCGTTCAAAACCCATGCCGGTATCCACATGCTTGTTGGGCAGCTGAGTCAACTCTCCATTTGCTTTCCGGTTGTATTGGATAAACACCAGGTTCCAGATTTCAATTACTTCAGGGTGATCCTGATTGACCAGTTCATGCCCGCTTTTAGTCTGTCGATCCTGATCATTTCTCAGATCGATATGGATTTCCGAACACGGACCACAAGGTCCCGACTCCCCCATTTCCCAAAAATTATCCTTCTTATTGCCGTTAATAATCCGGTCTTCAGGCAAATATTTATTCCAGCATTGAGCCGCTTCCTCATCACGATCCACTCCGTCGGCACTATCCCCTTCAAAAACAGTGGCATAGAGACGAGACTGATCTATTTTGAGTTCAGAAGTCAAAAACTCCCAGGCCCAGTCAATTGCCTCCTTTTTGAAATAATCGCCAAAAGACCAGTTTCCCAGCATTTCAAACATGGTGTGATGGTAGGTGTCATGTCCCACTTCCTCCAAATCATTATGTTTTCCGGATACCCGCAGACACTTTTGGGCATCGGCCACACGTGCACTCGAAGAAACCTTGTTGCCCAGAAAAATATCCTTAAACTGATTCATCCCGGCATTGGTAAACATAAGTGTAGGATCATTCTTTACAACCATGGGTGCGGAGGGCACAATTTGGTGGCCTTTGGACTTGAAAAAATCAAAAAATCGTTGTCGTACCTCTGAAGCTCTCATATACTGTTAATTGATAATTAATTGGCAAATAATCACTTTTCCCCAAAAAAATAAAACCTTTTTTTTTTATCCCCGTAAAATACCACTCAAAATGAGAAATATCCAGACAGAATTTTATTATATAATCTTTTGTCTCACAACACTCTAAAAAAGTCCAAAAGGACAAATTGTTTAACAAGGGCCGAAAAACATTACAATGATGTAAAAAATTTCAGACGCCACAAAATTAGATTAATCCTCTAATAAATAGGTGTTGAAAACTTTTTTTTCTATTTTTGGGCAACAAAATTATACCCTATGTCAAAAATAAAGTATAAATACAATCCTGAAACGTTAACTTACGAACCCATTGCCACGGGGACAAAGTATCTGTTGCGTCGCATTTTTACTTACTCCATGTTCTCTGCTGTTTTGGGTGTTTTTTATTTTTTAGGCTATTCGTATTTATTTGACAGTCCACAAGAAAAAAAGCTGAGTCGCGAAAATTCCAGACTGCAAGCACAATATGAAATATTGGACAAAAAGCTTCAACAAGTTCAGATCGTGCTGGACGACATTCAACAACGGGACGAAAACATCTACCGTGTAATTTACCAGGCCGACTCCATTCCCAACTCCATCCGACGTGCTGGTTTTGGTGGTATGAACAGATACAAACATCTGGAAAATCTGGAAAATGCCGAACTGGTTATTAACACATCCGAAAAACTGGATGTCATCATGAAACAGCTCTACGTTCAGAGCAAATCTTTTGATGAAGTAATCGACCTTACGCTGCGCAAAGAAGAAATGTTGCGTTGCACCCCCGCCATTCAGCCCATCTCCAACAAAGACCTCCGTCGTACTGCCTCCGGTTACGGATGGCGAATTGACCCTATCTATAAAGTAAAAAGATTTCATGAAGGAATGGATTTTTCCGCTCCCACAGGCACGGAGATTTATGCCACCGGCGACGGAGTCGTGAAACGTGTAATTCGTTCGCATGGCGGGTATGGAAATCATCTGGAAATAGATCATGGGTTTGGCTATTCAACCGTTTATGCCCACATGCATAGCTTTAATGTAAAAAAGGGACAGAAAGTTAAGAGGGGAGATGTGATTGGAGAAGTAGGTAACACAGGAAAATCGACTGCACCGCACCTCCACTATGAGGTCAGGGTCAAAGGCAGACCGGTAAATCCGGCCCACTATTATTTCCAGGATCTGACACCGGATCAGTATGAGAAGATGATTCACATAGCCAGCAACAGCAACCAGACCTTCGATTAATCATAATAGAGTGGCCCAAATATAATTTGCAGGCTCCAAAAAAAAGAATTAAAATTGTAATTGCTGCCCGAACTTTTTCCGGCAGCAATTCTTGTATTATGGTATATGTAAATAGTCTTTGCAAGAAAAAACCAACTACTT
>DHQK01000132.1:27813-30390 GCA_002411085.1 Marinilabilia sp. UBA5340
AAACTTCGAAAGCCTCGTATTTGGCGCTTTCTTATCAAAGACTGGGAAAAGCTTAGTTTTCTTGCCAGCACTAAATATCTGTAACGATGCCCTACAAAGAGCCAAAAATTGAAAAACTGTACTACTCCATAGGTGAAGTAGCAGGTATCTTTGACGTCAATACTTCATTAATCCGCTTTTGGGAAAAGGAATTTGACATCATAAAACCACATAAGAACAAAAAAGGGAATCGTTTATTTACCCAGAAAGACATTGATAACTTTCACCTGATCTTCCATCTTGTCAAGGAACGTGGAATGACACTCAAAGGGGCCCAGAAAAAACTTAAAGAAAATAAAGATAACACCGAAAACAATTTTGAGGTCGTCAAAAGATTAAAAGATATAAGAGAGTTGCTTGTGGATATTAAAGAAAACCTATAAGCCTGCTCTTTCCCCTTTTCGGCTGTTAACAATACCCTGCCAGGACTGAAAAAAGTAATTTTTAGAACCAGGATTTCAGGCTACTTTATGATACGATTAAAAGAAATCACCAACGCTATAGAATCATTTGCGCCCCTCTCTCTTCAGGAGGATTACGACAATTCGGGACTTCAAACCGGACAGCCGGAAATGGAGATTTCAGGAGCTCTGATCACGCTGGATGTTACAGAAGCCATCATCGAAGAAGCGCTTGCTACAAACTGCAATTTAATTGTAGCACACCACCCGCTAACCCTCAAAGGCATCCGTTCGCTTACCGGAAAAACAGAGCCCGAAAGGATACTGATTGCAGCCATCAGAAACAATATTGCTATCTACTCTGCCCATACCAACCTCGACAGTGTGGAGAACGGAGTAAGCACTATGCTTGCAGCTAAAATAGGGCTCAAAAACCTCAGGGTATTGCAACCAGCTGAAAATCTGCTGTTAAAATTGGTCACTTTTGTTCCTTTGGAACATACCGAAAAAGTGCGGGAAGCCATTTTCGCTGCAGGAGCCGGGGTGATTGGTAATTACGACAGTTGCAGTTACAACCTCAAAGGGGAGGGCACCTTCCGCGCAGGAGCGCAAAGCAACCCCTTTGTGGGTGAACAGGGAGAACTGCATGTTGAACAAGAAGAAAGAATTGAAACGGTGGTTCCGCAACACCTGAAAAACAAAGTACTTGGAGCCTTACTTAAAGCCCACCCCTATGAAGAGGTGGCATACGACTTCTATCCTCTGAAAAACAACTGGACACAAGTAGGCTTTGGGGCCATCGGTGAACTGAAAGAAGAGATGCCGGAAGAGCAGTTTCTTAAACGTCTAAAAGAAATCACCGGAACTGGCTGTGTGCGCCACACCCGACTGAGAGAAAAAACAGTAAAACAAGTGGCAGTTTGCGGAGGTTCCGGAAGTTTCATGCTCAAACAGGCCATTGGAGCCGGGGCCGATTTCTTTGTAAGCGCTGATTTTAAATATCATCAATTTGCAGAAGCCGACGATAAAATTGTCATCGCAGATATAGGACATTATGAGAGTGAGCAATTCACTAAAGAAGTTTTTTTTGAGTTACTTACAAAAAAATTCCCTAATTTTGCAGTCCGTTTGTCGAACGTTTCTACCAATCCCATAAAATACTATTAGCAGAATGGCAAAAATGGATACAAAAACAAATACCGGAGAAAAGACTGTAGAAGACAGGCTACGTGCACTGTTTAATCTCCAGAAAGTGATGTCAGAAGTGGATAAAATCCGGACACTCCGTGGAGAGCTACCTCTGGAGGTTCAGGACCTGGAAGACGAAGTGGAGGGGCTGGAAACCCGTATCAACAATCTGAATGCAGAAATCAAAAGTCTGAATAACAACATTCAGGACAAGAAAAACGGGATCAAAGAAGCTGACCTTCTGATCAAAAAATATGAATCACAACAGTCAAGCGTTCGGAACAACCGCGAGTTTGAGTCCCTCAACAAAGAAATTGAATTTCAAAATCTTGAGAAAGAGCTTTGCAAAAAAAGAATCAAAGAGTTTGAGGGTGAAATGAAAGCAAAGCAGGAAGCTGCTGCCAGCTCTGAAGAATTGCTCAATGAGCGTAAGTCTGACCTGGAGTCGAAAAAGAAGGAGTTGGAAAATATTGTTGCCGACACCCAGGATGATGAAGAAAAACTGAAGAAAAAGGGTAAGGATATCGAAAAAGATATCGACGATCGTTTACTTACAGCCTTTAAACGGATTCGTAAAAATGCTCGCAACGGTCTTGCAGTCGTTACAGTAGAGCGTGACGCCTGTGGTGGATGCTTCAACAAAATTCCGCCTCAGCGCCAACTGGACATCCAGTCACGTAAAAAGGTAATCGTTTGTGAATATTGCGGTCGCATCCTGGTGGATGGTGAATTGTAAATCCGCAATCTCAAAGAATTTAAAATAATAAAGAGCTGCTTTTATTTGTTTAGAAGCAGCTCTTTATTTATATGCGATTGTTTCTAATTCAGGCTTAAACCCTGCTTTTAAAACATAACACCCAATCTCATACATTCTGAAACCACATACAATAAACTTCATTCAAAAGCGACAACCAAAGACAGATCTTAAAGGACTTCCATGTTTACAGTA
>DHQK01000132.1:30656-32543 GCA_002411085.1 Marinilabilia sp. UBA5340
GTTTATCCGTATTGCCCCTTCCAAAGACAAAAAAAGGGATGTTACGTTTCTGTCACCGCTGCCGCGGCTTAAATAATCTATTTTGGTACATATTCTCTACCATACTGTCGCCCCACTCAGGGGGCTGGGCAAAAGGAAAGAAAAACTTAAACATTAAAAGATCTCTTCATTTCTATATACAAAGACAATTATTATCCAATCCTTGCTTCTCATGAAGTGCCAGGGTTTAACGATTCAACAATCTCTGCCTTCTGCCTTATAACTAATTAACTAACATCAACCCGCCAGTTGTTTTCACCATCTATGCCACTTATATAGCTTTGCGGACCCTGTTTACCAGCTACCACCAGCACCGCCGCCACCAAAACTACCACCACCAAAGCCGCCAAAACCTCCGCCACCGCCGAAGCTGCCGCCTCCTGAAGAAAAGTTTCCCCAGCTTCCGGAATGACTACGGCTTCCGGAGCCCATCATGGACAAAAGCACCCAGAAAGGCAAATCACGCCCAACCGAATGGTGCCGGGATTTTTGACTGCGAAAAGCAGAAATGAAAATAATTCCAAAAACAATCATAACAATAATCGCTCCTGAAAATCCACCTCCACCGGTTTTCTCCATGTAACCATCTGCTGTAAATTCTCCCCTTGTAAGATTAGCCAGTACCTGCACTGCCGCTAATACACCTCCGGTATAGTCGTTTTGTTTAAAGCGGGGAATCATCTCATTATCCACAATGCGATTGGCCACCGCATCAGGCACCACCCCTTCCAATCCGTAACCGGTAGCAATAAAAGCCTGCCCTCTCAAATCATTGGTCTTGGGCTGAACCAAAATAAGAATTCCATTGTCTTTGCCCTTTTGGCCTATCCCCCACTTCTCAGCAAGCTGAAAAGCATAATCTCCGGCATCATAACCACCAAGATCGGAGATCGTAACCACAGCAATCTGCGTGCTGGTTTCTCTGGCAAAGTCCACCAGTGTTTTTTCCAGTGGCTCTTTCACCTGTTGCTCAAGGACTCCGGCCAGATCATTCACCAAACGTGGTGGTTCGGGACGTGGCGGAAAATCATCCTGTGCAAAAGAAGAAAAAGAAATCAGTAGTGTCCCGATCAGGACTATTATTGTTTGTCTCATATCAAAAGATCGTTAGATTTTTAGAAGTCAGAGGTTAGGGAAACCGTACAACATTGACATTCTGGATTTTACAAAAAAACATTCGTTTAAACTTAAAGAATTAATTTCCAGAAACTTGAAGAAGTTTAACGGACTACTTTTTTATAGCTTAAAATATTTATCCGAAAGAAATATCATCCTTTAGCTCATTCACATCATCTTTCTGATACGGAAAATGGGCTTTCAACTGCTCTCCGCTTCGGAGAATCCCCTGAGTCAGCCCTCCGGAAAAGTCCCCCTCCCGGAAACGGTGCAACATCAGTTCTTTGATTTCATCCCAAAAACCTTCAGGGACCTGGGCATTAATACCGGCATCGCCCAAAATGGCAAATTTCCGGTCTTTTACAGCCAGGTAGAAAAGCACTCCGTTACGCAATTCTGTTTTGTGCATCTTCAGCTTTTCAAAAATAAAAGCTGCCCTGTCCATGACATCTTCCGGGCAGGATTTCTCAATGTGCACCCGTATTTCACCAGATGTATTTAGTTCGGCTTCCTTGATTGCATTCACAATCTCCGTTTTTTGATCTTCTGTAAAAAGGTTTTTGGCCATATATGATAGATTATTAGATGTTAGTAATTTAATCAGTAGCAGGAAAAGCTCTTAGTTTCTTAATCCTGGGATTCGTGTTTTTTTGGCAAAATATTATTTAAATGGCTATGCCATTCTCTGTTTGGTGTCCACGAATTATACGAATTGAAAAAGCTGTCCAAAAA
>DHQK01000237.1 GCA_002411085.1 Marinilabilia sp. UBA5340
CGCCAGCCGGGGCTCCACAGCAGATTGAGGGTTTTGTTTTATCCTCTCCCATACGTTCAAACTGATAAAGTCACAGCTGGTCTGATAGCCACGGTCCAGGCGCATATAAACGCCACCGTTACAAGCAAGCTAAAAAGAACGCACTTCGACATTGAATATTAAAAAAGAAACTCATAAAAAATATTTATGAAAATAAAATCAGTAATTAATAGACGAATTTTGTTTGTCTTCACGTTTTTAATAATTCTTTTAATTGCACAGAGTTGTGAAAAGGAAGAAGCATCACTTGATAAATCAAATATTTATTTTCCTCTTGGACGGATAAGCATTTTAAATAATAATATGACTATTACAAAAAATAGCGAGGAATTTAATGGCAATATAGTGTATGATAGCTGTGGCGGATATTGGCTCAATTTTGATGCTTCCGGATTTGAAGCTAATACTGAAGTTAGAATAGAGTACACCAGAACTGCTCAACAAACTGAAAACTTTATAGATAGTATAAATTTGGAGAATTGGCTGAGGTCATCCTATTACATCGATTGTGATAACGAAGCAATCATTTCAAAAGCAGTTGAAATAACTGGAGGATTGAATACTAATTTGCAAAAAGCGACAAAAATTCAACAATATGTCATTGCAAATTTGGAGTTTGACCAGGCTTATCCAAAATCATTCGATGTTAAGGCTTCGAAAACTCTTGAAAACAGAATAGGGACATGTATGAATTTTTCACGAGTGTATGTTGCACTATGTCGTGCAGCAGGAATACCTGCACGGTCAATTTGGGGAATTGTTTATGGTTATTCAGAAAATGAATACGATTTTCATCACCAGTGGGCAGAAGTGTGCGATAAAAATGGAAAATGGCATGTCTGTGATTTTAACAAACGAAAAGATTTTTTTAATAATGATATCGAATATCTTGATTTGGTTTATGGTGCTGAGGAAAATTCTTCTATTACAGGATTTACAGATTGGATTTATCTCTTAAATGATATGGATTATTTGCATAATTATCCTGTAGCAACTACTGCAAGACTAGGTTTCGATATGACGTCTGATAGCAGGCCTGATTCAATGGTTGTTGAATATGTTATTAAGTTTTGATTCACCAAAATATCAACATAACTGCTTAATTTACAACAATTAGATAAAGCAAAGAATTAATTAAAGCAAGCTTGTAACACTGTATATACAAAATAGACAAAATAGTAGTAAATTCAACGGTTGAACCTCGCTTCAAATTTGTTACGGCTTGATACGTTTGAAGCCCGCAATTGCCTACTTTGCATATAGTCAACGTTATGGGCAATCCCTCCTATAATCGTAGAGAATTATTGATTTCTCAAGCGAACGTAAAGAAGGAGATTTGAGCAATCTAAAAATGATTAAAATGGCCAAATTACAAACACCTGATTACATAAGAATTAGTTTTACGTTAGTCAGAAGTTAATTAAGAAAATAGAGAAAAACTCTATCAATGGATCCTTAATTTGATGGCATATTTGTGGTGCGGATTCGGATGTAACAGCCCCTATATTGAAACCATTAAGGATATAGACCTGAATGTACTCAACCATGATGCCTATCTAAAATATCAAGTACCTGTTATAAATAAGAATGGGGTTAAAATAGCAGCTCCTGATTTACGAAAAGAGCATCAAGTCGAATTTCTGGAAGTATTATCATCCTCTCATCGCTCGTTGGACTTTAGAAACAAGGATTTGAGGCGACTTTTTTGGAAAAGACTGAAAAACTGCATAAGTAGCCTAGGAATTGAGAAAATCAAGAGAGCGCGGAGCCTAAAAAAGCTCCAATCATCTCATTATCATAAACTTATAAAACAAGGCTATATTTGGATTTTTTACTTATTCCTCAAAATAAATCATCTATCAAGACCTTTATTATCTGGTAGTTATAGAAAGACTGTTTTTACAAACTCTGACCAAACATCCGTTATTGAAGGGGCTTATTCCGATATAAATCGTGCTGTAGCTTTGATTACCTCTGAGTTTAAGCTAGCTTCGTAGAAGAAAAAACGTGAATTTCATTTACGTTTTTGATATGCATAAACTATCAAGTACGGTTCTTAGGGAACAAGGGCGAGGTAACCCGCCTGAGTTACCCGACAGAAAAACAATAATAAAATACTAACAAGTAGCAAGTTACAATAAGTCAACCCCTTAGTTAATACGAACTATTGCAAGAGTTTTATATTCAACAATCATTCTTGCTCAAGGAATAATCACAACGATTTTCTGACAAAGCCCGTTTTTTTTGAAAAGCAATAGGTTCTCACTATTTCATTAAACAAAAAGTTTAAGGATTTCTCACCATTCATCACCTCTTTCCTCAAAAACCACTACTTTTGCCACAAAACAATTACCTCGTGGAATTAAGCACATTATTAAGTACATTTGAACAACATCGCGTCCTAAACCAGTTAAAACAATGGATCGGGAATCCACGGAACAACATCACGCTCAAAGGACTTTCCGGGTCGGCAGCAGCACTCACAGGCGCAGCAGCTATGCGAAGTCATAAGCATCTTTTTGTTTTGGAAGATAAAGAGGAAGCTGGCTATTTTTACCACGATCTCGTGCAACTACTGGGAGAAGAAAACATATATTTTCTTCCATCCACTTATAAGCGTTCTCCTGAATTTGGTCAACCCGACAGCAACAATACCATATTACGAACCGAAGCCCTGGAACAGTTACAGAAACAAGATGATTCTCTTTTGATCGTCACTCATGCCGAAGCACTGCTCGAAAAAGTTCCTACCCGACAGGAGATGAAAGGGCAGTCCATGACCATAAAAACAGGAGATAATCTGGATCCGGCCTTTGTAGAAGATTTCCTGCAGGAACTTAATTTTCTTCGAGTTGATTTCGTTTACGAACCAGGCCAATATTCACTTCGTGGCTCCATCATCGACATTTTCTCCTTTTCGAGCGAAGACCCTGTCAGGATCGATTTCTTTGGTGACGAAGTTGAAAGCATCCGTACTTTTGATATCGAAAATCAGCTATCAAAAAAATCACTTGAAACAATCACTCTCTTGCCCGATATAGGAAAAAAGAAAGATAGAAAAGAATATATTTCACTCCCTGATTTTTTAGATGAGGACACACGAATCTGGATTAAGAATCCCCGTCAGGTATTCGAGAAAATAGAAGACATATTTACGAAAGTAGAAAAAAAACACCATCAGCACGATAAAGCTGAAGAAATACATGGGCTTCCTGCCCTACAGGATCTGATAACACCTGCAGAAATTCAGACTGCCTTTACAAAATATAGCGCAGTATACTGGGGTAGCACATTTAGAAACGATGAATCGGGCGAAGTGATAGAATTCCAAACATCACCACAACCTGTTTTTAAAAAGAATTTCGACCTTTTGGAAACAGACATCCAGTCTCGCCAGGACGAAAACTATTCCGTATTCATTCTTTCTGACAACCCCCGACAATTGGAGCGACTTAGGCAAATCTTTGAAGACAGAGGGAAGCAGCTCAAATATCAGGAAATAAATCATGCTCTGCACGAAGGATTTATTGATCATGAATTAAAAATATGTATTTATACTGATCATCAGATCTTTGACCGGTATCACAAATTTTCACTCCGAACCGACAAAGTCAGATCAGCCAGACAATCGCTCTCCATCAAAGAACTCACAAGACTCAATCCGGGTGACTACGTAGTACACATCGATCATGGAGTAGGAAAATTCGGAGGACTGGTAACATCAGATGTCAATGGCCAAAAACAAGAAGCCATTAAACTTATCTACCGGGACAATGATGTAATTCTTGTCAACATACATTCGTTGCATCGTATCAGCAAATTCAAGGGCAAAGATGGAGAGCCCCCAAAGATCAACAAACTGGGAACCGGTGCCTGGCAAAGGGTTAAAGACAAGACTAAAAAGAAAGTTAAAGACATTGCCCGCGAACTTATTGCGCTCTATGCTGCAAGGAAAAGTCAACCAGGATTTTCTTTTACTCCCGACACTTTTATGCAGAAAGAGCTTGAAGCTTCATTCATTTACGAAGACACCCCTGACCAAAACAAAGCCACGCAGGCCATTAAGAGCGACATGGAGGAAAAGACCCCCATGGATCGTCTTGTATGCGGAGATGTGGGATTCGGGAAAACCGAACTGGCTGTTCGGGCAGCTTTCAAAGCCCTGGCCGACAACAAACAGGTTGCAGTCCTGGTTCCTACAACCATTCTTGCACTCCAACATTACCATACGTTTAAAGAACGGCTGAAAGATTTCCCTTGCAACATTGAGTATGTCAGTCGTCTAAGAAAAACATCATCCACAAAAAAAGCGCTTCAGGGACTCAAAGAAGGAAAAGTAGATATTATTATCGGAACTCACCGGTTGGTAGGTAAAGATGTGGAATTTAAAGATCTGGGACTGCTTATTATTGATGAAGAGCAACGTTTCGGGGTATCCGTAAAAGAGAAGCTTAAGCGAATCAAAGTAAATGTAGACACCCTGACACTCACAGCGACCCCAATTCCACGAACCTTGCAGTTCTCCTTAATGGGAGCCCGTGACCTTTCTATTCTGAATACCGCCCCACCCAACCGCCACCCCATCATCACTGAATTACATACATTTAATGAAGCCATAATTACAGAAGCCATTTCGTATGAGTTAGATCGAAACGGCCAGGTTTTTTTCATCAACAACCGGGTTCATAACATCTACGAGATGGAAAAAGCCATCAACCAGTGGATGCCGGAAGTGAAAACCATAGTAGCCCATGGGCAAATGGAGGGTTCAAAACTCGAAAAAATCATGCTCGAGTTTATTGAAGGTGAGTACGATGTTCTGATCGCCACGACCATCATTGAGTCGGGACTGGACATCCCCAATGCCAACACCATCATAATAAACAACGCTCACCATTTTGGATTGAGCGAATTGCACCAGTTGCGTGGACGCGTGGGACGCTCCAATAAAAAAGCATTCTGCTATTTATTAGCCCCTCCCCTTACCACCCTCACTCAGGATGCACGACGACGCCTCAAAATTATTGAGGAATTCTCAGAATTAGGCAGCGGATTCAACATCGCCATGCAGGATCTGGATATCAGAGGAGCCGGAAATATGCTAGGCGCAGAACAAAGTGGCTACATTGCCGATATTGGTTATGAAACCTATCAGCGCATACTGCAGGAGGCCATGTTAGAATTAAGAGAAGATGAATTTCCCGATCTGTTCAAAGACGAACCCGCAGCAGGAAACGGTTCCATTGCATACACGCACGATTGCCAGATAGAAACAGATGAAGCGGTGCGCATCCCTGATAGTTATGTAAGCAATACAGCCGAACGAATGGATCTATACCGGGAACTGGATAATATTGAGCAAGAAGAAGATCTGAAAAAGTTTAAGGAGAACCTGCAGGATCGATTTGGCCCGATTCCAGAGCCAACCCATTCTCTTCTTGATGTGGTAAAAGTCCGTATGAAAGCCAAAACCATGGGAATCACCAGGCTTTTACTGAAAAATAGTTCAGCCAGAATGCATTTCATAGACAATCCGCAGTCCGGATTTTTCCAAACTGATTGTTTTGGCAAAATATTGCAGTGGGTTCAGCATCATCCCAAAGAAGTTCAGATGCAACAAAAGAATGACAAGCTGGTTCTAATTATCAAAAAGATAAATGGAATTGAGCAACTCAAAAACAAACTGGAGGAAATATCAACAGGAGAAAGTCAATAGATGTTTCTAAAAACAAAAAAATATAATTATTTTACCTTAAAGTCATTTCCAGTCTTCCCTATACAATGTTTAAATAGCCTCTCAACAATGAATTTAATAGATTGATTACTCTTTTGAGAGGGCCTCTCTTAACACAACCAGAATTTTCTCAGCCTCACCCTGACCATTATTCAACACATACCCCCGGCATTTCAAGAGATGAGTGGTAGTTTCAATGGTAAGGTTAACAGGATCCTTGCTTTTTTGGTTAAATATATTGGCCAGAGCTCCCCGGTCAATATTCATCCAGGGACGCATGGTAAAAACCGAATGCCCACGCATATCAAAAGCGGGATTAACATACTCCCTAAACGCAGGATTGTAATCCAATACTTCGAAAAGATGATTGATCAGCAAAACAGGGCCAGCTCCGGTGAGGGCAGCTTCGCGCCATTTATTCAACTCATCAAGACTTGCGAGGTACTCTGAAACCTCAATCATTCCAAACTGAAAAGCAGAGCGCCCATTAAAAGGTATTCGGGAGGCATGAACCATAACCCTTAATGGTTTTTGGTGAAAGGTTTTTATCTGAAGATGAAAGGGATCAATTTCTTCTGACTCATCATCACTCAATACATCCTCAAGCACCTCCACAAATTCATCATCCACAAAATCAGCCAAAGCTGTTCCCACCATATCCTCCATATAGTGCGTTTTAAAAAGATCAAGGGCGAGATTATTAAGATACCTGATAATGCCATCCTGAACAATGGTAATGGCAATTGGAGCCTTGGATATGTAGTTCCGGAAACTCTGCTCACGGCGTTTCTGATCCACATCAGCTTTATGCTTGTAATAAGCCAGTTCCATAGTAATTCCCAATTCTTTTTTGGTGATGGGTTTTACAAGGTATCCGTAAGAATTTGTTATC
Source organism: Marinilabilia sp. UBA5340 (assembly GCA_002411085.1). GTDB lineage: Bacteria > Bacteroidota > Bacteroidia > Bacteroidales > Marinilabiliaceae > Marinilabilia. The sequence continues at coordinate 6,666 of DHQK01000237.1, forward strand.
ACAGCCCTCTCAATAACTTCGGAACTTGTATCACTGGAAATAAAAATCACCGGTACCTCACACTCGCGCTGAATAATTTCGGCAGCATCAATTCCGTCCAGTTCTCCTTCCAGATGAATATCCATCAAAACAATATCAGGCCTGTGAGTACGGCACTCTTCCAATGCTGCAGCTCCGTTTTTACAACGTCCGATAATCTCAAAACCCAAATCCTTTAGAAACAAGGAAAATATTGCGGAGATGAAACGATCATCTTCAACTACCAAAACTTTTCTCATAATATGGTACAATTTTTGGAGAGCAACCCTCCAAACCCAAAAAAGTTAAACTAAATTTGCTACCCGGGTATCAGGTTTTGCATTAACGAAAAAACGGCCCTTTTAAACAATACGGGAACATGAATTTAACAATTGATCAGGGAAACAGCAGCACTAAAATAGGTTTTTTTGACAAGGGGAAACTAATTGCCACTTACAAGCCGGTTTTCCTTGACAAAAATACATTGACCCCATTATTAGAAAGACACCCGACCGAAAATGTCATAATCAGCTCTGTCACAGACAACACAGACTTCATAAATGAATTTTCAAGGAATATTCCCGGAAAAATAATCTTTTTCGATCATGAAACACCCATACCCATCAAAAATAAATACAGATCTCCCGAAACACTTGGGAAGGATCGGCTTGCAGCAGTCATCGGAGCAACCACACTATTCCCGAATATTCCCCTATTGGTAATCGATGCCGGAACGGCCATCACCTACGATGTTTTCTATAACAATACCTACCATGGAGGAAATATTTCTCCGGGACTTAAAATGCGTTTTAACGCGCTTCATCAGCAAACAAAACGATTACCTCTTATACAGCATGCCCCTGCACCATTTTGGGGTACCAATACCATGGAGGCCATTCGTTCAGGCGTACAAAACAGTCTGATGATGGAATTTGAAGGTTACATATCAAAAATAAATCAGGAATTTCCCAACGCAAAGACAATCCTAACCGGAGGGGATGCAGATTTTTTTGTCAGCTACACAAAAAGTATCATCTTTGCACAACCAAATTTAGTACTTTCCGGACTAAACCGAATAATTGAATACAATGCATAGAAATTACAGATACTCTCTTTTATTGCTTTTAGCTCTTTTGGCAACCACATTGCATGGACAAAAAAGAACATATTCCCCTTTCTCCCGATACGGAGTAGGTGAATTGAACAACACCGGGTACGGGCAAAATGCCGCCATGGGAAACACCGGGATTGGTCTTAAAAGTGATAATCACCTTAATATTCTGAACCCTGCATCTTACTCAGGAATAGATACCATGTCTTTCTTTTTTGAGGCGGGAATCACCGGTTTTTCGCAAGAATTCTCATCCGGGGATGGCAATGAAACCTACAATAATATTGATTTCACTTATTTTGCCATGGGATTTCCTATTAGCAGGAAAATACACACCTCATTTGGCTTGCGTCCATTTTCTAATTCCGGATATAAATTCGAATTTTCAGATGGAACCAATAATAACAGAGCCATTGGGACAGGCAATCTAACATCAGCCTATGGAGGTTTCTCCATTCAACCTACCCCTAATCTTTCTCTCGGGATCCATGGAAGTTACCTTTTTGGAAATATCCAACACACCACCTTTATTGAATTTCCCGAGGATGAAGCGGCCTACAAATACGGAGTACAATCAGAATTGCATGCCAGCGACTTTTTCTTCGACTTAGGTGCCCAATACACACATCAACTAGCCGAGGATAAATCAGTAACTCTGGGGTTAACCTACCGTCCAAAAACAGCTATCAACGGAGATTTTCAAAGAACAGTGGCCAAAGGAACAGACTATTCAGAGGATGGAAAACTTTTTTCAACAAATTATATAATAACAGAAGCAACCGACACATCGGATGTTTCGGGGTTTGACATGGCGCAATCTATTGGCATCGGGGTTTCCTACAAAAAAGGCGATCAATTATTGCTGGCAGCCGACTACACCACTTCCAATTGGGGAGATGTAACATTCCCCGATGGACACACAAAAACCACTAACAACATGCTGTTCTCAGCCGGGGCTCAATACACACCAAACAGTCGTTCGGAAAATTACCTTGCCCGCATGAAATACCGGGCAGGAGTGAAATATGGAGAAGAGTATATTCAGATAGGAGACGACAAAATCAACAATTTTGGCATAACTTTTGGAATTGGATTACCATACAATAGATCAAAAACTTCGGTAAACCTGGTTTTTGAATATGGTACCAAGAAGCCAACGGGCAATTTGGATATGAGTGAAACGTATGGAAAAGTTACTTTGAATTTTACATTTCACGAGTTTTGGTTCAACAAATGGAAATTCCAATAAACCAATCTCTAAAATCAAAAGAATTTTTCTGATATTTTTATTTACCTTTGCAGCTGTTTTGAAAATTTTGTTTTGATTAACAAAACATTTTCAAAATACCCGAAGAAGGGAGGAAGACAGAAATTAACGGATAAGCAAAGTAAAACAAACAAATCAGACCAGAATAGTGCAGCCTGTTAGTAGGACACTGTTCAAGATTACAAACAAAATTTTTTTCTCATGAAAGCGTTTGCAATAATTACATTAGGATTGCTGTTGTCAACAGTTCAGGCCTTTTCTCAAAAGGGTGTGGAAGATGGATCGAAGTATGGGCACGGAGAAGACAGCATCAGATGCCTTAAAAACCTCTCTCTTTACACCGAGCTTGTAAAACAGGATCGTTTTGATGAAGCATTTCCATACTGGGAAACTGCCTTTAACGAATGCCCCCTGTCTACCAGAAGGCTGTATACGGATGGTGTTAAAATCATGAGCCACAAACTGAAAACAGCCGAAAATCAAGCCGATAAAGACAAGTTTTTCGCTGGCTTAATGAATGTTTACGACCAGCGAATGAAATATTTTGGTGACCACTCGAAGTATGGCACTCCATACATTAAAGGAACCAAGGCTATTGACATGCTGGAGTACAGGAAAGAGGACAGCGAAACCAGAAAAGAAGCTTATCAACTTCTCAGTGAATCTGTTGAAGAAGGAGGGGTGTCCACGCAACCGGCTGTTCTTGCTGTATTCATGACAAGCACTGTAGCCATGTTCAATGACGGTGAAATCCAAGCCGAAGATGTGGTTAACAATTACACCACCATTATTGACTTGCTCAATTCACAGATTGAAAATCCCAAGATGGCAAAGTACAAAGATACTCTCATTGACCTGTCTGGAAAAATTGAGGAATTGTTTGCCCGCAGTGGAGCAGCAGACTGCGAGACTTTGGACCGCATCTTCTCACCTCAGCTTGAAGAGCACAAAGAAGACTTGCCATGGCTGAAACGTGTGAGCCGCTTGCTGGCCAATGAACTTTGTGAAGACTTAGACCTCCTGTATCAAGTGTCTGAGTATCAGCACCAAATTGAACCTTCACACTCTTCTGCTTACGGACTGGCACGTATGTACCTGAAATCAGGCGACACCGACCGGGCTGCTGACTATTACAAAGAAGCTATCCAGCTGGTTGAAGATGACCAACAAAAAGCCAAATATTACTATCAGTTAGGATTGGTAAATCTGGCCAACAACCAATTCTCTTCAGCAAGATCCAATGCCCTCAAGGCCATTGAATTCAACGCTGAATGGGGAGATCCTTTCATTCTGATTGGGAAAGCTTACGCAACCTCTGCAACCGGAGTAGGCGACGACGAATTTTCGCACAAAACAGCTTACTGGGCTGCCGTCGACAAGTTCATCCGTGCCAAATCGGTTGATCCAGAAGTTGCTGATGAGGCCAACGAATTGATCAACATTTACCGCAAACATTTTCCTGAAGAAAAAGAGATCTTCTTCCAGGGCCTCGAAAAAGGAGGAACTTACACCGTTGGCGGATGGATCGGTGAACGAACCACTGTCAGAAGTAAATAAAAGATGAAACGCAGATTACTGAAATATAAATTCATCATTAAAACAGCAGGCAGTTTTTTTTTACTGCTTGCTGTTATTGTTTTGTCATCATCCTGCCAATCCAACACCTCAGAGGAAATAAAGGCAGCAGTAGATGAAGAAAACTTCCCCTCCCTGTCGGTTCATGATCTGGAAACGGCTATCACTGATTCGGGAAAAATTGCTTATCGTTTCATAACCCCGGAAATGAACCAGTATGATAACCGGGAAAAACCCTACACTGAATTTCCACAAGGATTACATCTGATTGTATACAATGACCAGGAAGAAATTGATGCTCAAATAAAAAGTCAGTATGCCATCTATCACGAAGGAGAAGAATTATGGGAATTACAAAATAATGTGGAGGCTGTAAACTTCAAGAATGAAGTAATCAACACTGAACAGCTGTTCTGGGATTCGCGGAAACACATCATATATTCCGATGAGTTTATAAAAATCACCACTGATCAGGAAATCCTGACAGGATATGGTTTTGAATCGGATGAACGGTTGGATAACTACACTATTCAAAGAATCAGTGGGATTTTAACAGTAGAAGAAGATCAATAATCCATTTTCTACAAATGCTTTGTTCCAGGTCATAAAGATTTTTTTTATCTTGCAGAAGGGAGTTGTATCATTTAACCCATGGAATATCTACCAATAATTATTGTTACCATACTATTCTCGGCATTTTTCTCCGGCAGCGAAATGGCTTATTTATCAGCCAACAAACTGTTGATAGAACTAAATCGCCGTAAAAACCCCCGGATGGCCAAATTGATAGATACCTTCCTGCGCAAGCCGGGAATGTTTATCACCACCATCCTGATTGGTAACAACGTCGCACTTGTAGTTTACGGTATTTATATGGGACATCTTTTTGAACCCATTATTGCGGGATATTTTTCATCTGACTTTGCAATCCTATTACTGCAGACACTCATTTCCACTATTATAATCCTAATTACGGCAGAGTTTTTACCCAAAATCATCTTTCGCGTCAATCCCATTTTTACACTCAACCTTTTCAGCATTCCATTATCGCTCTTTTACGGCTTGTTTTTCCCTGTTTCACGCCTCACACTTGGCGTCTCCAATTTCCTAATCAGAAAGATTACCAAATCGCCAAATCCTGTATCCACAGAGCAGTTGGTGATCGGACGACTGGATTTCAACCACTTACTGGAAGAGCATCAGGAGCAAAATGCCACTCATGAAGAGATGCCCCAGGAAGTTAAACTATTGAAAAACGCACTGGATTTTTCATCCGTAAAAATAAGAGAATGTACCATTCCCCGAACAGATCTGGAAGCGGTGGAGTCCGAAGAAAGTATTGAAAACCTCAGACAAAAATTTATCGACTCAGGACATTCCAAAATACTGGTATTCAAAGAAAACATCGACAACATCATCGGATATATCCATGTCTCAGAACTATTTAAACATCCCCGAAAACTAAAAAACATTATCAATCCCATCAGTATTGTGCCCGAAACCATGACGGCTAACAACCTTCTGGAAATTTTCACCAAAGAGCACCGGAGTATTGCTTTGGTAGTAGATGAATTTGGAGGTACTGCAGGAATTGTAACCCTGGAAGATATTCTGGAAGAGATTTTTGGAGAAATCGATGATGAACATGATGTTTCTGACTTGGTGGAAAAGCAAATTGACGATCAGAAATACCATTTTTCCGGTCGCTTTGAGATAGACTATCTAAATGAAAAATATCAGCTGGATCTGCCAGCTTCAGACGAATATGAAACCCTGGCCGGAATGATACTAAGTTTTAACGAATCGATTCCCAAGGCAGGAGAAGAAATAAAAATTTCACCTTTCACCATCCGTATCCTGGACGCGACAAGTTCCAAAATAGAATTGGTAGAACTCGTCAAAGAGCAGGAGGAATAATTGGTCAGTTTCCATATTCTTAATAAATTCGCCCCACTCAATCTGAATAAAATATTATGGGCAGAGGATTGTGCATTTTTTTGTATATTCGTCACCTAATTTTAAAAAAACAAAATTAATCTGTATTCGAATGGCAACTTTAGAAAGAATCAGAAGTAAAGGAGGAGTTCTTGTGGCCGTAATGATCGGCTTCGCCCTGTTTGCCTTCATAATGACTGACCTGCTTAGCTCAGGATCATCCATTTTTCAAAGATCACAAATGGAAGTGGCTGAAATAAATGGAGAATCTGTCTCCATTCAGGATTTTCAGGCACGGGTTTCAGAGATGGAGGAATACACCCGCTTAAATTCAGGAGAATCTTCTCTGGATGCTGAAATGGTTAACCGCCTCAGAGAGCAGGCCTGGAACCAATTGATCAATGAAGTAATCATGGGTGAAAAGTATGACGAGATTGGACTTGAAGTAACCCCGGCCGAACTGCTGGACATGGTGACTGGCAGCAATGTGCATCCAACCATCCGCAGGCTTTTCAGCAACCCACAGACAGGTGCTTTTGACAAAGAGCAGGTGATTAATTTCCTCAGATCAAAACAATATGATCCGACTGCCAATTTTTATTGGACTTTTGTTGAGCAACAAATCATCAACGAGCGTCTTTTTACCAAGTATTCCTCGTTGCTCGAAAAGGGAATGTTGGTAACAAACCAATGGGTCAACAGTGAAGTAAATGCCCGCAATGCCAAAGTTGACTTTAACTTTGTGGTGGGGCGTCTGACATCTGTTGCTGATGAAGATGTCGCCGTTTCGGATGGAGAGATTGAAAACTACTACAATAACAATCAGAGTGAATTTGAACAAGCGCCCAGCCGGGATATTGAATATCTGACATTCGATGTAGAGCCTACAGAAGAAGATCAGGAGCAAACCCGCCAGCGCGTTCTGGAAATGAAAGATGACTTCAGTGATCCGGATATTGATGCGGCTCAATTTGTAAGAATAAATTCAGATATTCCTTTTAACGGAAGATACCTGAAGCCTGAAGCATTCAGTGACGAAATCAGAGACTTTGTAACCTCCTCGGAAGAGAATGAAGTTTACGGACCCTATTTTGAGGATAACACCTACAAGCTCACCCGTCTGGTTGACGTAGCTCAGATACCTGATTCAGTGAGAGCACGCCATATTTTGCTCCGTCAAAATCCACAAAACCCCAATGAAGCGAATCAAATGGCCGACAGCCTGATGAATCTGCTGAACAACGGTGCAAACTTTGCAGATCTGGCACGTCAGTATTCAGAAGACCAGGGTTCAGCCATAAACGGAGGTGATCTGGGATGGTTCCGTCAGGGAATGATGGTAAAACCTTTTGACGATGCCTGTTTCTTTGGGGATGAAGGTGATATTGTAAAAGTAGATACGCAATTTGGAACGCACATCATCCATATTCAGGACAAAGGGGTTCCAACAACAAAATATCAAACAGCCACATTGGGTCGGGAAGTAACTTACAGCTCACAAACCTATCAGAATGTTTATTCAGAAGCTACAAAATTTGCTGCGCTAAACAACACAGCAGAGAAATTCAACGAGGCTGTTGAAGAGCAAAATCTGACCAAAAGATATGGTCGCAACCTGAATAAAAACGATCGTCAGGTTGGTGCTCTTGAATCTCCCAGACAGCTAGTAAAATGGGCCTTTGAAGCAGAACAGGGCGACATGTCACCCATATTTGAACTGGGCGACCAGTTTGTAATTGCCGTGTTGACAGAAATTACTGAAGAAGGAACAATGCCATTACAAGAGGTTCGCAGCCGGATAGAACGTCAGTTGCTCAACGACAAGAAGAAAGAAGTAATGGTTGAGCGCATGCAAAAGGAAAAAGAGAGTGGGAAATCCTTGCAGGAGATTGCTGATGGTCTGGAATCAGAAGTGCAGTCAGCCTCTGGCATTGATTTCAGTGCATTCCAGGTTACCGGAGCTGGTGTTGAGCCTGCATTGGTTTCTCTCGCAGTATTCTCTCCGGTGAATGAAATATCAGATGCTGTAGCCGGAAATAATGGGGTTTATCTGGTAGAAGTAACTGCGAAAGAAGAAGCAGAAGTAGATGCAGAGCAAGTTGAACAACAACTGGCCAGAACGCTGAATTCAAAAGTCAGCTATCAGTTGCTCCAATCTATCAGAGAAGAAGCTGAAATTGAAGATAACCGGGCTAATTTCTATTAGTATCCCGAATTTCATAAAGAAAAGAGGTTGTTCTTTTGAGCAACCTCTTTTCTTATGCCTT
>DHQK01000035.1 GCA_002411085.1 Marinilabilia sp. UBA5340
TTTTTTTTGTTGCCAATGCAACCATTTTCTTTTTTTTGCGTCTAAAAAGTAGTTTTTGATTTTTTATCGGCAGGAAAGATGTTACTCCTGACCATAAAATGTTCAGATAGAGCGTGGAAAACTATGTGTTTTTCTTTCTTATTTGTTCCAAAGGCTATTTTTGAGTATATAGAATATAACCCTGTAAAACCATTGAATGATGTCCTTAAAAAAGTTTTCTTTTGATTTACCTGAACGTATCCTTTTGGCTCAGGTGATTTTTGTGTTTACCCTGCTGCTTCTTATTGTTTTCTGATAGCATATTCCGTTTAGAATACATTTCTTACCCCGTTGAAGTTTGTCCGAAACTCCGAGGGGGTGCAAGTCTGTTTCTTTTTAAATGTGCGATTAAAGTTGGAAATATTGTTAAATCCGCATTCATAGCATATTTCCGAAATACTTTTATTGGTTTCGATAAGCATTCTGGTGGCATATCCGAGACGAATTTCATTGACAAAGTCCACAAATGATTTTCCGGTTCTTTGCTTGATGAGGCGACTAAAGGATACAATAGACATATTCAGAAGATTGGCGGTATCCTCCAGCATTATCTTTTTGTTGTAATTGTCCCTTACATAATTGTATATCTTCTCTATTCTGTCGCTATTGAAAAAATCATTGTTCTTTTGAAAGGAGATGTTGGTCAACAGGCGCTGCTCTCTTGAAATGGCAAGATCGTATAATAATGACTGGAATTCCATGTACGAATCAAACCCCCTTTTTTTGCTGATGTTCTTCAATCTTTCGGAGGCCATTTCAGTGGCTTGCTGCGAGAAAAGAATGCCTCTGTTGGCGTTGTGAAACATTTCCCTGATGGGTTTAAGAATGTTTTTATGGAGTAACTGATGGTCAAAAAGGTCTCGCGGGAACTGAATTGTTATTTCATGGAGTAATTCACGACCCTCATTTTTATAGTTTTCCCATCCGTGATAGAGATTGGGGCCTGTCATTACCAACTCCAGGTTGTCAATTTCTGCGATATGATCCCCTACAATTCTTCTTGCCCCTTTGGCATTTGCTATAAAATTGATTTCATACTCGGGGTGAAAGTGAACCGGGAAATTGAATAAATTCCTTTCCCTGTCAAAAACCAGAAAACAGTCGTCTTCCTGCAGTGGAGTAATCTCTCTGTGAATTTGATTCCTCATAGCTCAAAAGTTGCATTTATATGCAGCAAAAATAGTAAATGTGATAATATAGTACAAGGATAGTGTGTGAAAATATTAAGTCAAAAAAAAGGTTTTTCGTTGAGAGACAGTTTTTTCATAGCTTATATTTGATGGAATTCCCATTTAAACTGAAGGAATATGTTTTTTCCATTGCAAATATAATACAGTAAAGTGGTGATTATTATATGAAATGATCTTCGAGAACCTTTTGGTTTAGGCTGTAGAGATTTGTGGATCAACGTTATGGTGTGTGCTTTGTGTTTTTAACACGGCAAAGATTAAAAAAGCTTAAAAATAGTTGCAAAATTCGGAAACTATATGCTATATTTGTCGAACCGGATAGAACAGAACAGTTGACGGGTTTTTGATGTTTGTTTATTTGTTGTAAGTCTGGTTTTTAAAGTGAAATAGCGTGTTTAAATTTTTTGCGAAAATGTTTATTATTGACAATTGATTAAGTGAATAATGTGAAAAAAAGTAAATTGTATTTTTTAATTTTAACTCTATGGCTATGAAAAAAAGAGTTTTGTTTTTAATTTTTGGTTTATGTCTTAGCATTGCCTCTTTTGCCCAGGTGCAGGTGAGTGGTAATGTTACAGATTTTCAGGGCGAACCTATTCCAGGTGTGACAGTGCTGGAAAAAGGAACGCAAAATGGGGTAATTACCGATATTGATGGTAATTACAATTTATCGGTTCCAGGAGCGGAATCGGTTTTGGTTTTTTCTTTTGTGGGTATGGAAACCCAGGAAGTTACGGTTGGTAATCAATCAACTATTGATGTAGTATTAAGTGAAACGTTCACCGATCTCGATGAAGTAGTCGTGGTTGGTTATGGTGTTCAGAAGAAGAAGCTGACCACTGGTGCGAATTTGAACGTTACAGGTGATGATTTGCAAAAGCAAAACACGGGTGCTGCTCTTGAAGCCATTCAAAGTCAGTCTCCTGGATTGAACATTACCCAAAGTTCAGGTATGCCTGGTGAAGGTTTTAAAGTGAACATCCGTGGATTAGGAACTATTGGTAATTCGCAACCTCTTTATGTTATTGATGGAGTTGCCGGAGGCGATATTAACAATCTGAACCCTGCAGATATTGAGTCTATTGACGTATTGAAAGATGCTGCTTCTGCAGCCATTTATGGATCCCGTGCTGCCAATGGCGTTATCCTTGTTACTACCAAGCAAGGAAGGAAAGGGAAGATGCAAGTTTCTTATGATGGTTACTATGGTGTTCAGGAGATAGAAAATATGCCTGATCTTTTGAATGCTCAACAATTCATGGAAATTTACAACGAGGAGAAGACCACAGCAGGCCAACCAACAAGGGACTTTGCTGCAGATATTCCTGAATTGTATCAAAGAATTCAGAGCGGCGAATGGAATGGTACAGATTGGTTTAAAGAAGCCTACAATGACAATGCCCCCACTCAAAACCATGCATTTAATATTAGCGGAGGATCAGATCAATCTGTATTCTCATTAGGTTTTTCTTATACATCCCAGGAAGGGGTTGTTGGTAAACCTGTGGAGCCTAATTACAAAAGATATACTGCGCGCTTAAACAGTGATCATATTATTTATGAAAACAATGGTTTAGACATAATTAAATTAGGACAAACATTTAATTACAGTTTTCGTGAAAACTCTGGTGTTGCTATTGGCGGAATGTATTACAATGATGTACGCAACTTGTTAACAGGTAATCCACTGGTTCCTGTGTATGATGATGAGGGTGGATATTACGATTTGGAAGATGTTGAAGCTTCCGGAATCGCTGGTATTTCAACTAGGCTTTACAATCCTATTGGAGTGATGGCTCTGAATAGGGGAATGAACGAAACGTTGAATTACAACATTAACAGTAATGCATACCTGGAAATTCAGCCCATAGAAAACCTTGTATTCAGAACTAATTTTGGTTACAGGATGAATGCGAATAGTTATCGTTCTTACCAACCGGAATATTATATGGCCGGGGATGCTTTTTCAACTCCCGGACGTATCACACAAAATGCTGGTAATAGTTATGGATGGACTTTTGAAAATACATTAAATTACTCGTTTGACAAGGGCGGTAGTTCCTTTGATGTACTTGTTGGTCAATCTGTTGAGAAGTGGGGTTTTGGTTCAAATATGACTGCCACCAATGCAAACCCAACATTCATTGGTTTCAAGCATGCCTATCTTGACAACACAGATGGATTAACTACTGGAGTTACAAATACCGGTGGTGCTCCAAATGACAGAGGTCAGTTGGCATCTTTCTTTGGAAGGATTAATTACGACTATAATGAAACTTATTTGCTGACCTTTGTGATGAGAGCTGATGGATCATCAAATTTTGCTGAAGGCAATCGTTGGGGATATTTCCCATCAGTATCCGGTGGATGGGTGTTGACGGAAGAAGGCTTTATGGAGAATAATGGCGCTGTTGATTTTCTTAAACTTAGAGCTAGTTGGGGACAAAACGGAAATGCCGCCATTGATCCATTCCAGTATCTTGCGTTAATCGGATTTGATGCTCAAAACAATTATCGTTTTGGAAATGATAGAAATCAGATTCAACTTGGTGGCTATCCTGCGATATTGCCTAATTCAGATGTATCATGGGAAACATCTGAGCAGTTAGACCTTGGTTTTGATGTTTATTTCCTGAGATCACGTCTTCAATTGGCGTTTGATTATTATAATAAAGAAACCAAAGACTGGCTGGTTCGCAGACCTCAACCCGCAATCTATGGTGCAGAAGCTCCTTTCTATAATGGAGGAGATATTGTGAACAAAGGTTTCGAACTTGCTGTCCGTTGGAATGATAGTTTAGGTGACTTTAGTTATGGAGCACACTTTAACCTTACAAAGAATGACAATGAGGTTACCAGATTGGGTAATGCAAGTGGTTTTATTCAAAGTGCCGGAAGCATTATATCTCAGGGAACCGATCCTGTTTGGCGTGTTGAAACAGGTTTCCCCGTTGGTTATTTCTATGGATATAAAACAGCCGGAATTTTCCAGAATCAGCAGCAAATTGACAGCTATGCCAATAATGGATACTTACAGGCAGATCCTCAGCCGGGAGATGTTATTTTTGTGGATACCAATGGTGATGGGGAAGTAACACCTGATGATAAGACAATGATAGGGAATCCTCATCCGGATATCAGAATTGGGTTCGGTCTTAATTTTGCCTACAAAGGTTTTGATTTTGCATTATCTGGTAAAGGAGCATTTGGACAGGAAATTATGCAATCATACCGTTCATTTGGCGATAATGATTTCCATAATTATACTACAGAAATATTGAATCGTTGGACAGGAGAAGGGACTTCTAATTCATTCCCACGCCTAACTGCGGGTAATACAACCAACCGGATCAACGTGTCTGATATTTATGTCCATGATGGTGATTTTATTAAAATTCAGAATTTAACGATTGGTTACGACTTTAAAGAGTTGTTCCCCGAAATGCCTTTAGGACAAGCACGATTGTATGTGGCAGGACGTAATCTTGTTACATTTACCGATTACACAGGAATGGATCCGGAAGTTGGTTATGGAGATGATCAACCTTTTGTTTCAGGAATTGATCTTGGATTCTATCCTGCTCCCCGTACTTATTTGGTAGGACTTAATCTGAAATTTTAAAACCTCAAATTTGAAAGCATTATGAAAAAAATATTATATATATTAATTGGAGCTGTACTGCTTATGGGATGTGAGGATTTCCTTGAAGTAGAGCCGCTTACTCAGAAAACATCAGCGAACTTCCCTCAAACAGCAGAGGATGCCAAGCAGATGATGGCTGGTATTTATACTACCATGAATAATGTTCAGCAATTTGCTGATAGAAGTTTCTTTATGGTTTGTGAAATTGCCAGTGATGACAAACTTGGTGGGGGTGGTATGAATGATATTGCTGCTCAATCTTATGAAACATTCCAGTTTTCTGACAACGAGATGTTGAGTAATTTCTGGAACGTAACTTACATGGGGATTCACAGGGCAAATTTTGCTATTGAAAACATGGAGTTACTTGGCGATGATGTAGTTAGCCCGGAATTAAAGAATCAGTATAAAGGGGAAGCTTTGTTTTTGAGAGCCTATTTTTATTCCAGGTTGCATACCTTATTTGACGAAGTACCATTAAAATTAACAACAGAGCCCGTTAATCTGGGAGGAGCCACTGCTGATGAGATCTATGGGCAAATTGCTGCAGATTTAAAAAGCGCTATTGAATTGCTTCCGAACGTTCCTTATTCCGATTATGAGATGGGAAGAGTTACTAAGTGGGCCGCAGAAGCTCTGATGGGAAGAATCTTCCTTTTCTATACCGGCTTCTATAATAAAGATGCTATTACATTGCCTGATGGAGGTAGTGTGACAAAGGCAAATGTAATATCCTGGCTTGAAGATGCAGATGTTAACAGTGGTCATACATTGGTCGGTGATTTTCATGAGTTGTGGCCTTATACTAACTCATTGACTATTGATACTTATGATTATATTCAGGATTATATGGCTGAAACAGGAAAAGATTTGACCTATGCCAGTGACAATGGTGCCAGAAATCCCGAAACTGTTTTTGCGCTTCAGTTCAACAATTTTGTTGGATGGGACACAAGACGCGGATATTCTAATACTTATGAGTTGTTTTTTGCTTTGCGTGGGTTACAGAATCTCGAGAATACTTACCCCTTTGCCGGTGGTTGGGGACAGGGAAACTCTGTTCCGGAATCATTGGTTGAGCAATGGCAGGCTGATGAGCCTAATGATCCAAGACTTTGGGCTTCCATTATTGACATTGAAAGTGAGCTAATGAATAGATTTCGGAAAGACGCAAATGGTGAATTGGTATTAGATGAAAACGGTGATCCTATTCCTGCTAATTATACCAGAGGTCAGTGGGACTTTGTAATGGAGAGTAATTACTGGGGTAAAAAGTATAACGGAGTAACCGCCAGAAATGATGAAGGAAAACTTGTTAATGACTATGGTGTTATCATGTATGGAATGAACGATAACAATCAGCTTAGTCATACCGATGATTTGATTTTTATTCGTTATGCTGATATTCTGTTAATGTTAGCAGAATTGAAGGAAGATGTTTCCTATATTAACAGAGTAAGAGATCGTGCTGATTTGCCAGCTCTTGGTGCATATTCTCTCGAGGCTCTTCAGAAAGAACGTCGTTATGAATTTGCCTGTGAAGGATTAAGGTGGAATGATATGCGCCGCTGGGGGGCTGACTATACCAAACAGAAACTTGAAGAGCAGGTTGGTGTTTCTATTTTCAACTTTGGACAGCCAGCTACACATAAAGCACTTCACCCTGATGGATATAGTGCCCGTTATGATGCTACAAAAGGATTCTTCCCAATTCCTCAGAGCCAGATTGACATTTCAGAAGGTTTATTGAACCAGACTGAAGGATATAGTCAGGATGGATTGGGTCTTTATCCAGGATGGACGAACTAGTTTTTTGGATATAATTTTTTTTCAGGCCACCTCGTTTCGGGGTGGCCTTTTTCGTTTTAAGACAATTTCCTAAATAAATAAGTTGACTCATCTTTAATGATTGAGTAAAGCTGAAACTAAAAGCAAAACGCAAAAAAATGTAAAAAAACAGCAAAAAAGTGAGTGAATTGTATTAGGAGAAGGTTTTCTTGAAATATACCTTTGTGCCCATAATGTTTAACATACACATCTACTTACGTCATGTTAATAAGGTGTTGTAGGTGTTTTTTGTGCTATAAAGTGTATGAAATACAATTAAATGTGCTGGTTTATTTATATAAAAACGACTGTTAAAAAAGTAAAACATACGCGTTTTTTTAGTTTTAATTTTAACTCTATTGTTATGGAAAAAAGAGTGTTATTTTTTTTGATCGGCTTGTGTTTCAGCATTGCCACATTTGCCCAGACGCAGGTGAGTGGCAATGTTACAGATGCACAAGGTGAGCCTGTTCCCGGCGTTACTGTATTGGAACAGGGAACTCAAAATGGAGTGATTACCGATGTGGATGGTAATTACAATTTGAATGTGGCCGGCCAGGAATCTGTGTTGGTTTTTTCTTTTATTGGAATGGAAACTCAGGAGGTTCCTGTGGGTAGCCAGACCCAGATTAATGTGGTAATGCGTGATGTCTATACCGATCTTGACGAAGTAGTCGTGGTTGGTTATGGTGTTCAAAAGAAGGCGCTTACTACGGGGGCCAATTTGAATGTTTCCGGAGAGGATATTCAAAAAATGAATACAGTGAGTCCTTTGCAGGCCATGCAGAGCCAGAGTCCCGGTGTGAACATTACCCAATCTTCAGGGATGCCTGGTGAAGGATATAAAGTTAACGTCCGGGGACTTGGTACCGTGGGTAACTCTGATCCCCTTTATGTCATTGATGGTGTCACAGGTGGGGATATCAATGCCCTTAACCCTGCAGATATTGAATCAATTGATGTTCTTAAGGATGCTGCATCGGCAGCTATTTATGGTTCTCGTGCTGCCAATGGTGTGATTTTGGTAACCACCAAAAAAGGAAAAGCCGGGAAAGTCCAGGTTAGTTATGATGGCTATTATGGTGTTCAAAATGTATATAAAATGCCAGCACTTCTGGATGCCAGGCAGTATATGACCATGATGGACGAAACCCGTTTTAACGACGGGAAAGATGGTTATGACTGGGCTAGTTTTGTTCCCGATTATGAGGCCATTATGGCTGGTGAATCTAAAGGTACCAACTGGCTTGAAGAGATTCGGGAGAAGAATGCTCCAACCCAAAATCATGCCCTTAACATTGCCGGGGGTAATGACAAATCTACCTATTCATTTGGGTTCTCTCATACTTCCCAGGATGGTATTTTAGGTAAACCGGTAAATCCCAGTTATGAAAGAACTACGGCACGGGTCAATTCCGATCATGTTCTTTATCGTGTCGATGATTTGGATGTTGTACGTTTTGGAGAGAACCTGAACTACAGTTACAGTACCCGTAATGGTATTCAGATTGGAAATATCTATGCCAACGATATTCACTCAATGTTGGTTGCTTCTCCACTGATGCCCGTTTACAATGAGGAAGGCGAATATTTTGATGCTGATGATAAAAGCTCCACCGGCCTGGTCAACTACGATTCACAAACCAGTAACCCCATTGCATTGATGGAGTACCGAAGCGGGCGCAATTTATCTAAGAATCATAATCTTCAGGGAAACGTATTTTTCGAATTACAGCCTCTGGCCGATCTGAAGTTTAAAACCAGTTTCGGATATAAACTTTCAGCCAGTAGCTACAGACGCTATGTACCAACCTATGAATTGAGTACCGCAGGAGATGGATATAATCCTGAAAACGATCAGACCCAGCAATCCATGAATCTTGGATTTCAGTGGCAATGGGAAAATACTTTGAATTATTCTTTCCGTACCAATGGACATTTTATTGATGCACTTGTGGGCCAGTCTGTCGAGAAGTTTGGACTTGGCGAGAATGTGGATGTAACGAATAGCCGTTCTATCTTTTCTGACTTTGACCATGCATGGCTGAGCAATACCAAAGGATATACCGCGGGAGTTACCAGCATTAAAGGAGAGCCCTGGGGAGAAGGAAGCATTTCCTCTTTCTT
>DHQK01000011.1 GCA_002411085.1 Marinilabilia sp. UBA5340
GCAGTGGCCATTAAAAACAGTGTTCACTTCATCAGTGTGTTGGTTCAGGATATTATTCATGCCGAAGGACCCGGATATATCTTTCTTTTCTCCCCCATCATCGGAATTCTACTCACGGTACTTTTCATCAAATATGTGCTCAAGCGCCCGGTACGCCACGGTATTCCCAACGTACTTTATGCACTGTCCAAAAGAAAAGGGCGCATCAGAAGCCACAATATGTTTTCGAGCATTGTTACCAGCTCCTTAACGGTGGGATTTGGAGGCAGTGTGGGACTGGAGGGCCCCACTGTATCAACCGGAGCGGCCATTGGCAGTAACATCGGGCAACTCTTTCATCTCAATTTCAGACAAATTACCCTGCTACTGGGTTGTGCTTCGGCAGCGGCCATGTCGGCCATTTTTAAAGCACCTGTTGCCGCCATCGTTTTTGCACTGGAAGTCATTATGCTGGATCTGACCCTCTCGGCAATCGTTCCTTTGCTGATGGCCTCAGCATCGGCAGTTCTCACCTCCTATCTGTTTATGGGACAACAGCTGTTGTATCCCGTAAATATTCGGACAACTTTTGAAATAAACGATCTCCTTTTTTATATTTTGCTGGGTATCATAACCGGACTGGTGGCCGTATATTTCACCAAAGTGTATCTCTATATTGAACGCCTTTTCGGAAAACTAAAAACCCTGCAATCCCGACTGCTCGCCGGGGGACTCGGCCTTGGGATATTGCTTTTCTTTTTCCCCTCACTCTATGGAGAAGGCTACGAAATCATCAACCGCATTCTGGCAGGCGATGTCTCCTTTCTGTTTGACCAGCAAATTTTCTCCGGACTTCGCACCTATTGGCCGGCCGTGGCAGGCTTAATGCTTCTGATGATTGGCCTGAAGGTGGTGGCGACCTCCATCACATTCGGCAGCGGAGGAGTAGGAGGAATCTTTGCCCCAACCCTTTTTATCGGCTCCAGTACGGGGTTATTGTTTGCCATGCTCATCTCTCACATGGGCATTGCAGAACTTTCGGAACAAAATTTTGCCCTTGCAGGAATGGGAGGATTGATTGCCGGGGTTCTGCATGCGCCGTTGACAGGTCTTTTCCTGATTGCCGATGTCACCGGAGGCTATGAACTCTTTCTCCCATTGATGATAACGGCCGCCATTTCTTTTGCCACGGCCAAAACCTTTGTTAAAAACTCGGTATATACCCACCAGCTGGCACAACGCAAGGAGTTGCTGACTCACGACAAAGACCAGGTGGCGCTTACCCTCATGGATGTAACCAAACTCATTGAAACAGACTTCTCGATAATCTCGCCCGATGCCAAACTGGGAGATCTTGTAAATGTAGTCTCCAAAGCACACAGAAACCTGTTCCCGGTAGTTGACAACCAGGGAATTCTACACGGAATGGTGAAAATGGATGACATCCGAAACATCATTTTTAAGCCGGACCTTTATGAAACTGTGAAAGTCAGTGACCTGATGTACATGCCGGAATATTTCATCAGCCCCGACGACTCCATGGAAGACCTTGTAGAGATTTTCCGAACATCCGGACGATTCAATATCGCTGTCATCGACAAAGGGAAATACCTGGGCTTTATTTCCCGTGCCAATGCATTTACGGCTTACCGAAATTTTGTGAAACGCTTTTCGGGAGAATATTGAGAAAAGTGAGGGTAATACCAAAGCCTACACAATTATGACATTGAGGCTTTTTCCAAAATATCTTGAACCAAGGTGTCACCCCTGCCGGGGCTTTTCCACACATTGCAATGCCATTGCTACCAAACTGTCGCCCCACCGGGGCTGGTTTACCATGTGAAGTAAAATTCAAATAATAATAACCTCCACCTATAAATTGAAAAATGCCTGGTCATGCAAGAAATCCAACTTCAGCTAAAAAGAAGGTCTTTATTCCTCAAGCTGCACAATTCCCCATCAAAATATCACCCTCTTTGCTCTATGCGCTTTGCCCAATGCATCTCTACTCAAAAAGCCCCTCATCCCGGATAAGCATCAGAATGGCCGACTGGGAGACAATCACATACTTCTGATTATTAAATTCGATCTCGTAGCCACTGTTTTGCAGATAAATAGCCAGATCTCCCTCACGAGGCTGAAGCGGCACATAACGAACATTCTCACTCTTCGATTTCCATGGCTCATCCTCCTCAGCAATGGCCGGGATGGGATAACCGGGCCCTACTTTCACCACATAACCGGAGTGTACTTTTTCTTTTTCCTGCACATTGGGAGGCAGAAACAAACCTGATTTGGTTCGTTTCTCAGGTGTTTTGGGCTGAATCAGCACTCTGTCGCCCACTACAATGAACTTGCTTAAATCTTTTTCGTCAATTCCGGGAACCATTTTTTCCGGCAAATATAAAAATAATCGTTCGTAAAAGGCTATTTTTGGAGTTGACTAAAAACAAAGACCAATACCAATGTTTAAAAAAGTTCCTCATACCTACGTAATTGTATTTTCTCTGATAGTAATGGCAGC
>DHQK01000150.1:0-9880 GCA_002411085.1 Marinilabilia sp. UBA5340
TCCAAAAATTGCATGAAGTTTTCACTTTTTATCCTGACAATTCTGCTCACCACAACTTCTATAAAGGGCCAGGAAGCCAAAGAGGTTGTGGCCTTGCCAATAGATAAGCCACTGACCATCGATGCGTTACTGGATGAAGCATTCTATCAGCAGGTCTCTCCCGCTACAGATTTTCTGCAACTGGCGCCCCATAACGGAGAACCATCATTTCAACCATCAGAAGTCTGGTTCTTTTATGATCAAACAGCCATTTATGTAGGTGCCATGCTGTATGACACACAACCGGACAGCATATTCAACTTTTTATCGGAAAGAGACAGAATCGGGATATCTGATTACTTTGGTGTCTATTTCGACCCATACAATAAAGGACAATTGGCCTATGGCTTCTTTATCACCCCTGCTGGAGTGCAAACAGATATAAAAGCCATCAAAAAAGAAAATGACATTGAAGATAGCAGCTGGGATGCCGTATGGGAGAGTCAAACCCGCATCACCAAAGAAGGTTGGATTGTGGAGATGCGGATTCCTTATTCTGCTCTACGGTTTCCAAAAAAACAGGAGCATGCATGGGGACTCAACATGTTTCGCAACATTCGGCGATACAACAGCAATAACTCCTGGAGCCTCATAGACCGCAATATGGCCGGATTCATCCATCAGCAGGGAGCGCTTAAGGGGATCGAAGGCATTGAACCTCCGGTCCGACTCTCTTTCTCACCTTACGCTGCCGCCTATCTGGAATACAAGGACAGTACCAGTCATTCCGAATTCATTTACAAAGCAGGTCTGGACTTGAAATACGGCATCAACGAAAGTTACACGCTCGACATGATGGTCATACCGGACTTCGGTCAGATCCAGTCAGATGACAAGCAGCTGAACCTTTCCCCCTACGAGACCTATTACGACGAAAAGCGCCAATTCTTCAATGAGGGTATAGAGCTCTTTCAGCGGGCAGATATTTTCTATTCACGGCGAATTGGAAGCAGTCCTAAATTTGCTGACAAAGCCGATGACGCGCTTCAGGAAAACGAAACCATCGTTGATCGTCCCTCAGAAACACAACTGGCCAATGCCACAAAAGTATCGGGAAGAAACGACAATGGATTAGCCATAGGCGTATTAAATGCCATGTCGCTAAAATCGTATGCCACACTGAAAGACACCATAACAGGTAAAACTCGGGATATTCTGATACAACCTTTCACCAATTACAACATAACCACCTTTGATCAATCATTAAAAAACAATTCTTATCTCAGCTTCATCAACACCAACGTTTCCATGATCAATCATTCTTTCATGGCAAATGTTACAGCTACTGATTTTCAATTCAGAAATAAAAAGAAAACCTATGCCATTACAGGCCGGGGAGGCATTAGCCATCGCAAGAATAATGATAGTGAAACGGGATTCCTGGGAGAACTATCCGTTTCCAAAAACAGTGGTCAACTGCATTTTGGAGCCACACAACGCTTCATCTCAGATGATTTTAACCCCAACGACCTGGGCTACTTGCGACGAAACAATGAAATGTTTTCCGAACTGTGGCTCAACTATCGGATAGTAGAGCCTTTTTGGATTTTCCGGGAGTGGCACTACAACATGTGGTATGACCTGAACAGGGTGGTGGAACCCTTCGAAAGAGTAGGCGAAGAACTGGGTTTTTACTCCTATTTCTTATTCAAAAACAACTATGGACTGGAATTAAATGGTGGTCATTTTTCCGAAAATTATGACTACTACGAAGCCCGGATAAAAAACAGGTTTCTCTATCTTCCGGGGGGCGGATGGGTCAACATCGGCATGTTTTCCGACAGCCGAAAGTCTTTTCAGGGTTACGCTTACTTTCAACATGGCTTCCGGCCGGGTTTTGATGAGACAGAACAAATCTATTCTTCCGGATTTGACTGGAGAATCGGGCAGCATTTGCAATTCAGCTATGACATGGATTACACCAAAAGAAAAAACAATTATGGTTATGTGGATTGCAATGAGATGGAAGACAGCATTTACGTTGCCCGGCGAAATGTAAGGCTGTTTGAAAACCAGATCGAAATGGCTCTGGCCTTCAACAATGCCCTGAGTATGCGATTGCGGGGACGCCACTACTGGTCGTCCGTAAACAATCAGGAATACTATCTGCTTTCGGAGAATGGCTCACTGGCCTCTTATGATGAATACTCCGAGAACCACAACAACAATTTTAACGCATTGAATATTGACCTGATTTTCAG
Organism: Marinilabilia sp. UBA5340; assembly: GCA_002411085.1. Taxonomy (GTDB): domain Bacteria; phylum Bacteroidota; class Bacteroidia; order Bacteroidales; family Marinilabiliaceae; genus Marinilabilia. The sequence continues at coordinate 2,241 of DHQK01000150.1, forward strand.
ATGGATTTTTGCTCCGGGCTCTGAAGTTTCTCTGGGATGGAAGAATGCCATTCTTGAATCGGAAGATAATGCAACAAACTCCTATTGGAACAACTTCATGGACATCTGGAGTGTCTCTCAGACCAATACATTCTCCATCAAGTGCCTCTATTACATCGATTACAACAGGCTGCGAAAAAGAAGAAACACTTCCTCCTGAAAGACCAAAAGTTATCCAGGAAGAAATTTCCGTACAGGCAGGTAAGGTTAACATTATTCTCTAGCATGCTTAGAGAGCCTTCTTTGTTCCCACTCTCTTTTAAGAATTGCATAAACCAAATCATCCACCCATTTCCCATTTAAGTACAAACTCTCCATAAAATGAGCCTCTTTGCGAAAACCTAAACATTCCACTAGCCTTATGGAGCTGTTGTTTTGGGGATCAATAGACGTAATTACCCGGTGTTTCTTCAGATCAAAAAACAGGAAATCCATTACTCTTTCAACAGCTTCGGTAGCATATCCCCTATTATGAAAATGTTTATTTAACGTACATCCGATTTCCACCTGACGGTTCTCCTCATCCAGAAAATGAATCCCGATATCCCCAATTATCTGGTCTATATCTTTATCAATCAACACAAACTGAAACCATGTTTCGGGAACATTTAATTGCCGCGAAGTCCGTTTAATAAAATTCTCTACATCCTGAATGTTCTGTGGAATCCAACTCTGATATTTATTTATTTCCTGATCGGAGCGGTATTCAAAAACAGCCTCCTTGTCCGTTAAAGAAACTGGTCGGATAATTAATCGTTTTGTTTCAAGTTCCACCATTATTCCCCATTCAAAAGGTTTGTCCCGCTATTATGTCTTTGTACCAAATTAATTGTATGAGTCAACAACTCTTTATTTCCCCAACGTCCATGCCCGGGAATCACAATCTCTGCTTCAGGATATGCTTTCAGCACCTCATCCACAGTCTGATCCCATTTGTCCACCACTGCATCAGCCAAATTCCCAAGACCACGAGATTCCATTGATTTTACAAGGCATCCTCCAAAAAGAATCCTTTCTTCAGGAAGCCAGACCGTAATATTGTCAAAAGAGTGGCCTGCTCCAAAATAACGGCAAATGATGGGCTCTCCATTAAAATCAATTGTCAGGGAATCAGAAAAAGACATTGAAGGAACGGGTAAATGCAACTCTCTACACTTTTCAATCGTCATGCAGTTGCCCATTGACTCTATCCCCAGGTTTTGCAAGTATCCGAGGCCTCCGAGGCAATCGTTGTGAAAATGGCCAACAATAACCCTGCAAATATCCACCGACATAGAATCCTTTAAATACGTTACCAGTCTTTCAGTTTTTTCATCGTCCATCGGAGTATCTACCATCAAAGCTTCTCCATGCCTGACAACCAGCATGCCATTGGAAGGGAAACGACCATATTCATCCGATTGATGCCAGCTAACATGAACATAAACAGAGTCGTGCAGATGTATGAGTTGAATATCATTGTCCACTACAATGGACTTCGCTTGCCGGGCATTTAGTTGATAAATCCCCAACAACCCGATGAGTAAAACAAATATGCTCTTCTTTCTTTTCATTTTTTGAGATTATCACATAAACGTAACATTCTTATAACAAAAACTCCTTGCAATCCCCCTCTCCCAGCTCATAAACCTTATCAATGAAGCCAATCTGAATCTGAGGGGAGCGGCCCGATTCAAAAGAGACTTCCACCCGGTGTTGGGTAAAGTGCAGCCAGATCCAGTGCCCCCGGTAACGAATACGCATGTTGAAACCCTTGATTTCTTTAGGTAAACGGGGATTCAACCACAATATTCCATCTCTGATCTCTAATCCTGTATAACAACGCTGGATCATATCCACAGTGCCGGCCATGGCTCCCAAATGAATTCCTTCAGCGGTAGTGCCCCCCTGAATGTCCTCAAAGTCACTCTTCAAAGACTCTTTAAATACCTGATAGGACTCTTCTCTGTCAGAACGCGAGAATACCCAGGAAAAGACCAAACGGCTGAGCGTGGATCCATGAGAACTTCGATCAATATAGTATTTTACTGTTTCGGGAATTGAGCTACGTTTAAACTGATACCCCATACGGCGAAAAAGCGCTTCCAGTTCATCGGAAGAAAGGAGATAAAAAAGCATTAAGACATCTGCCTGCTTACTCACTTTGTAACGATTGGGAGAGTCTCCTTCTGCCTTCAGGATACGATCCAGTCGCTGAATGTCCCCATACTTTTTACGGTAGGCCTCAAAATCCAAATCTTTCAAGTCCTCATATCCTTCAAACTGACTAATGATGCCACTCTTCATAAAAGGCACATACATTTTGCGACTAATCATTTCCCACCGATCTATCTCGTCCTCTCCAATATTAAGATCGGTAAACAATTCCTGACGGCGTGTATCAGAAAGCAGACCCACAAAATCAAGTGCTGTACGCAATACCCAAACAGCCATCACATTGGTATAGGCATTATTCTTGAGCCCCGGTTGGTCAGAATCGGGATAACGGGTATGAAACTCATCCGGCCCCACAACTCCATGAATCTCATATTTTCCGCGTTCTTCATTATAGGTGGCAATACTCGACCAGAACCGGGCAATCTCGAACATCATCTCGGCCCCATAAGCCATGAGAAACTCTATATCCCGAGTGGCTTCGAAATATTGATATATATTGAAAGCAATAGCTACTCCGACATGTCGCTGAAGATAAGTATTGTCCGGATCCCATTTCCCTGATTTGGGATTCAGATGCACCACCTGGCTCTCCTCACGGCCATTACTTCCGCTCTGCCATGGAAACATGGCACCCTTGAATCCACCCTCTTTGGCAGCCCGGCGGGCAGCCGGCAACCGATGATAGCGATACATCAGCAGTGAACGGGCAAGTTCGGGTAATTGAAAATTCAAAAAAGGAAAAACAAAAAGTTCGTCCCAAAAAATATGTCCACGATAAGCTTCGCCATGCCATCCGCGTGCAGGCACTCCAACATCCAGACCAATAGTATTGATAGAAGCAGTCTGCAAAATATGAAAGATGTGTAAACGCAAAATCAGCTGGGTGTTGTCCCCATCTTTGATGTCAATATCACAACGGTACCACAATTCTTCCCAGGCATGCTCATGAGCTTTGAGCAAGTCAACAAATCTTCCGGCATTCAGCAAAACATCCCGGGCCTCAAGCACAGGCTCCGTTATGGCTTTGTCGCGAGAAGAAAAAAATGTCACCAGCTTTTCAATGGTCAGCGTCTCCCTTTGTTCACACTCAAGCTCCAGTAAATGTGCCACATATCCCGGTTTCCTAAAAAACATTCTCTGGCAATCCATTTCTTCTCCGTTGCGATAGACTTTCGTCCGGGCTCCCTGGACTACCCTGGTTTTCGATTGATTGGCTTGTACCCTCAGGTAAATAGCATCTTTTCCAAACTCTCCAATTTCCAGAGGCTGCAAATGAGATGAAGTAAGATCACCGTATCTTTCCACTCCACCGTTAATCACTGTTCCATCAAGGGCTGAACGAATTTGTATTTTACCTGACCAGTTTTCCGGAGTAAAAGTCCACTCCAGACCTGCAAAATGCGGATTTTTCATTCCTACAAACCGACGCGAAACCAGTGTGGACTCCTTTCCATCTTCTTCCCGGAATTTCATTCTACGGGTCATGACGCCATGATATAAATCCAGTTCCTGCCGATAAGACAACATTTCCACCTGGTCAATATGAAACCACTCCCCTTCTTCATGCCTGAAGGTAAGAGGCAACCAATTGGGCCAGTTAACCAGGTCTTCGTTTTCCACTATTCTCCCTGATACTTCAGAACGAGCTCTGTTATATCCACCAGCGAGATAAGTTCCGGGATAATGATTTTCTCCCGCATCACATTCTTCAGCAGCTGCGCGGGTCACAAAATATCCGTTCCCAAGAGCAAAAAGGGCTTCACGCAATGGCTCGTGCTCAGGAATATAATCTTCATAAATAATTTTCCACAGCTCATTTCGTTTCATAATACAAAGATTTATTTTGAAGAAGAAAGCTTACTCTCCTTGTCGTTGTTCGAAACCCGGAAAACCCATGTGTCAGACAGTTGTCCCTTTTTCTTTAGAGCAAGACTTCAGGCACACCTGCCAATGATCTGAAGTATGTTGAGTGAATCCGATAAAGATTCATTCTATAGTGCAAGGATAACCAGGATAAATCTTTAGGATTGAATCGATTTTTCTTAAAAATAGCAAAAATAATCAGAAAGCCAATGGTATCTTTGCAGGCAAAGTGAGTGATTATGGCAATGAAGGATTACAGAAATTTACGGCGAATTTTGGGTGAAGAAGAACAGTGGCCCCAATTATACATGTTTAAATTTATTGTACCCAACCAGCATGGGAAAGTCGACAAAGTTGTTGCTCTGCTCCCACAAAACGGGGATGTCTCTTATAACCACACTAAAAATCTGAGACATGTTTCGGTAACCTGTAAAGCTGTTATGCATTCACCCGATGATATTATCTCCGTTACACAGAATGTGACTGCAATAGAGGGAGTGATGGCATTATAACCTTACAATAGTCCGTTAAACTATGGTATAAAACATTGATTTTCAGCAAAATAAGTAGTTAAAATACTTGGTTGATACCCTGATAATCAGTAACTTAATAGATTCTCCAATCTATGAAATAGTTATGACTATCAGGGATCAAAAACCTTACAAAGAGTTAATTTACAGCGTGTTAGAAAAACTGCCAAATATAAATCAATGGAGGAAAGTGTTTGTTATTGAAACACTTATCCTATTTATGTCCATTCGGGGGCGGGTTAACTTTCTTCAGCTTGCAAGATACGGTAAATACAAAGAACAACGATACCGACAACAGTTCGAAAAAGCTTTTGATTTTCTTGCATTCAATACAGAGTTTACCTTATCGCAGGGCAGCGGAAACTATGCCATCGCCTTTGATCCAAGTTATGTGAGCAAATCTGGCAAAAAGACTCCAGGCGTTGGTTGGTATTGGTCTGGCTGTGCCAACAGTGCCAAATGGGGCCTGGAAATAGGTGGCCTAGCAGCTATTGATATTGACAACCACACAGCTTTTCATCTTGAAGCTATACAAACACTTAACTCCGAAGAACAGTCGCTGTCAGATTGGTATAGCAAAATTATTTCCGATAGGAAAGATACCCTAACCTCCATTTCTAAATATTTGGTTGCCGATGCCTGGTTTTCTAAAAGAACTTTTGCTGACCAGATTCTTCAATCAGATATGCATCTGATTAGCAGGTTCAGAGATGATGCCGACCTAAAGTATATCAATACTCAACAACCCACTGGGAAACGTGGAAGACCCCGAAAATATGCAGGAAAAGTCATCATTCAAGACATCGATAAAGAGTACTTCAACTTAGTATCCAATAATGAAGAAGAAACAGTTTACGCTGCCGAGATTTATTCCAAATCCTTAAAACGGAATGTGATGTTGGTTCATGTAACATACCTTAGAAACAATGGCAAAGGAGCTACAAAACTCTACTTTAGTACCGATGTTTCAATGGAGCCTTCAGAGGTTTTACTCTATTACCGCAGCAGATTTCAAATTGAGTTTCTCTACCGTGATGGCAAACAACACACAGGTCTGAATGACTCTCAGGCAAGAAGTGAAAATAAGCTACATTTTCAGTTTAATGCCTCGCTAACTTCCATCAATATTGCGAAAGCAATTCATTGGTTAAGCATACCAAAGAAAGAACGAGGTTCATTTTCCATGTCCGACATTAAAACAATGAATCACAATATATTAATGCTTGAACAATTTTTTGACGTGTTCGGTATTTACCCATACTCTGCCAAAAATCAGAATTATGTCAAAGAGCTTATATTATACGGCACTAAAGCTGCTTAAAGTTTAACGAACTATTGTTATATAGTTGCTTATCTATTATCTCAAGAATTTTATTCAATTTTAAAATATTTTCGAACACCTTATTATGCACCTCTCCTTCTTTGTATAATTCCTTTATGGTTTTACGATCCACAAAACGATGGATGTAAGTATCATGGTCAAATATCTCAGAGTTTATAAAACGCTGGAAAGTAATATCTCTAAGCCAATTCTCATAATTCATCACACCTTTTCCTCTAAAATAAAATTCAGTCATAGCGGTTAGCTTGCTTAGGACATTTGCATTTTCTTGTCGGGAAAGGGCAACCTTGTAATCCTGTCCTTTTATTTTGCTTATTTCCAAATGTTTTTTTAGAATAAAATCATGAAACAATTGTCTTTCAATTAAATCTTCATCATTCCATGTCTGAATAAAATCAGAAAGAAACGGAGAATAGATTGTATAAGATTTTTTTTGACCTAAAAGACTTTCAAATGAACCAACCTTATTCTTATGCCCAATTCCAGACACGTTGAAATTCATAATTTTCTCAACATTCGAATATCCTTTAAGTTCTGCATAAAAACTATGTATTTTATGAATAGATTCTTCAACCTCCTTACGTTCAATAAAACCTGATATTCCTTCGGAAAAAACCTCAACCTTAGGAGCATTAGGAGCATTCGTTAAAAATTTATATGCCTTTTCCCATTTTTGTTTCTTATTGACTTTCTTTAATAATGAAAGATATTTTAGTGTCGAATATTTAATGTCATTTGAAACAACGTCACGGTATATGGGAGATGCTCCAATATAAAAACCCGAGGCGCCGGTTAAAAGAACATCACCAGTAACCAATTTATCCGGAATAGTAATGAAAAGTTGTGAACCACCATAAGGAAAAGCCAATGCATCCTTCTCCAGTTTATTGTCGAAGCTGAGCTTATTATACGCAATTTCCTGATGATTTTTCAAATCGAAATAGTCAACAATTTTCCGCGAGCTGATATGATCACCTGATAACAATAAACCTTTGGGGTGAGAATCGCCAATAATGAAACTTTCGAGCTTTAGATTTTCTTTTTGAGCATAAAACGGAATAATTCTTGAATCCATTCCGCCACTCACCCCTATATTATAGACAGTATCCGATGGGTTATTATTCTTAATTAATTTAAAGGCATTAGTCAATTCAAAATCAAACCTCTCAATTTTTTCCTCTTTACTAATATTCTCTTTACTACAATTTATTTTGAAATTCCAATACTTGTTAATCTTCACTCGTCTCCCTTGATCATTCAGAGTAAGTATCGTAGATGGTGCCATCATCTTAATACCATTTACAATAGTATTGTGATCAAGAGTAGTATTAAAGACCATTTGCTCTTTTAAGGCTTGAACGTTTATATCATTCAAAGTTTTATTTAGAACCTCTACAATACTCCAAAAATCAGTTGCAACACACAATGAATCATCCTGACCATAAAACAAAATATTTCGACCTGCCTTATCACTTATCAAATTGATCTCATCCCCGGAACGTTTAACTAAAATAATTGAATACTCGCCTAACAAAGAAGGGATCAATTCCAGTTTTTCTCCCTCTATATATTGAGCTAATAGGTGCTGGTCAACAAAAATTTCTCCAAAAAGGTAATAGAAGTAATTACCACATTGTATAAAATCTTTATCTATAAATATATTGTTTAACGATTTAGAGTCTTTAAACATTTTGCTTGAAACTAACAAC
>DHQK01000150.1:10086-10846 GCA_002411085.1 Marinilabilia sp. UBA5340
TACTTAAATATTAACAACGATTAATAACCTTATTGTAAACTTTTATTGTTCTTTGGGCTACAGAGCTTGGATGCCAACGATCGAAAGCTATCTTTTTAGCATACATCCCCATTTCCATGGCACTATCCAGATTATTCACCAAGAAACTCACGTTCTTTTCAAGACCATCAGTTTCTTCAAGAGAAAATAGCAATCCAGTTTTTTTATCAGAAATAACATAAGGAATTCCCCCCACATTAGAGGCTACAACAGGTTTTCCCACCGCCTGACATTCCGCCAAACTCATTCCAAACGATTCAAAATCTGAAGGTAGACATACACAAAAACAATTTCTCATATAATCAGCCAATTGGATTGAAGATAAATTTCCCAAAAACTCAAATCTATCCTCAAAGCCCTTTTCCTTCAAGTATCCTTCAATCTTAGAAACGTAACCGACTTCCTTATTCTGAAAAGCCAATTTTACAGAAAAGGTCGGGAATTTCTCCAGCAGTTTGACAACTTTAAATGCACCCTTTCGCTCTGTTAACGACCCAACGAACAAGAAGTACTTATTGTAAACCAAATCACTATGTTCAAAAAATGCGAAATCAATCGCATTATCAATTAGAAAAACATTCTGTTCAGGCAAAAACCGCTTAAGGTCTGCAACACAACTGGGAGAAACCCCAATCGCCCATTTCATCTTCTTATTCACCAAAAACTCCAATATAATGCTACGCAAAAACCTAAAACTTATTTTATAGGACAGCAACTCATT
>DHQK01000150.1:10995-12952 GCA_002411085.1 Marinilabilia sp. UBA5340
AAGAATACAATGCTTCAATTTGTCGGCCTTGCGCATGAATAATATCAGGGTTAATTTCCTTTAACAACTTCTTTACTTTTCGAAATTCCTTATAGTATAACGTTAAAAGATTAAATAATTTCCCCTCAGATTTAATATAGAGATATCTAACCCCCTTATATGAATAATCCATGTGCTTTGACACTAGACTTGTGAAAGAAATTACCGTTACAGTATGCTCCTCATTAGTTCTTTTTAAACCTTGTGCAAGGTTAGATATCCACGAATGCGAATGAAATGGAGTCCTACAAATAAGTTCATCAGAATCTATAAAATCACATATGTCAATTGAGGGAGGAACTGTCAGTTGTCCTAAAATTACTATATTCATTTGGTTTATTATTTGTAGCTCAATAACTGGTAATCTATTAAAACCCTAAAAAAACGAATTGCTATTATTAAAAATAACAAGATGGTAATTTCCCTTACTTAATCCTTCTGAATAAGAAAACACGGGACAATCCTATTTTTTTTAACTTTTCAGCATTTTGCCAATTGACCGAATCCCTAAAAAAGGAGTTTTGGAAAATGCAAAGAAATCAAATTAACAATTAAGGCTCAGAGCATTAAAAATGACTTCTATTGTCTCCATTTTTTAATTAATACTACTATAAATTTATTACTTTTCAAGGGCTGAATAAAAGCATAATTCCAAAATAGTTTAAGCAAATATTTTGAAAATGGATTGTTTGAATATCTGAAATACAAACCAACGGCTTCAAAAAACCTCTCCCACTTATACTTAGGATTATAGGTTAATGTACTCTCATAGATACGCCAGTTAGCCAAGTGCATATTCACTCTTTGGATATTAAGATGAAACAACACGCAGCGGCGCCAAAAGTTAGCATCAGCACCAAATTTAAGGCTTAAATCATATAAGCCTATGACAGATAAACACTCTCTTCGAATAAAAGTGGCCTGATCAGGGAAGGTAGGGAGTTGTCTGAAAAAGGTTTTCCGGTTTAACTCAAAATCTCCGAAGCAATATCCGTTCAATTTATTCCCAGATTTATCAACACCAAAGCAAATACCATAAAGCACATCAACATCCCTATTGTCATGAAAGTATTTTCCCACAAAATCCAGTGCATCTTCCTGATGGAAATCATCCGTATTTAAAAAACAAATGACTTCACCGGTAGCCCTAAGAAGCCCTTTGTTTCGCGCATGGTACATACCTCTATCGGGTTCATGGAGCAAGATATCTATATGCTTTTTATAACTTTCAAAAACTTCAAAAGTGTTATCCGTTGAGCCTCCATCAACAATAATCAACTCCAAGTTAGGATAATTCTGATCCAATAGTCGGTCTAATGCTTCTTTGATAAACGCTCCTTGATTATAAGAAGCCATGACAACCGAAATTTTTGGTAAAACATTATCCATTTAGTTTTTCTTTTTCCCAATAATCAAATCGCTCCACAAAAAATAGTGCCCAAGGCAAATAACTAACAGGTGAGGGTAGCTGCAAAACATTTGTCAACATTGAATGTAACGGTAAAATTGCAAAGGCAAGAATTATAAAAATGGTTATCCATTTTTTTTCATGCGGGCACATACGATAAAACCGTATTGCTTCGCGCAACATTAGAAAAATAAAAAGCCACAATATCAAATTACCTATAATACCATATTGCACCACTAAATTGCCCCAAGCAGCATCTCCCATCTCCGAGCCAAAATTCTTAACATTATATGTATGGGAAAAGGCGCTACGTTTTATATAGCCAATTCCGAAAAATGGATCGTGTGAAAATATATAATCAATCCCGGCACCTACCATTTCAACCCGAATATTAAAAGAAGAATCGCCTAACCCATCTTCTTGCAATTTTGCTAAGCGTTCAATGAAATAATTAAAACTTTCAGAAAATAAAGCCTGAAATGCCAAAATGCCCACTAACATAATAGTAAA
>DHQK01000150.1:13151-14338 GCA_002411085.1 Marinilabilia sp. UBA5340
GTAACCATTGACGTGTATAAGAAAAGAAGATCGTTAAGAAAATAAGCAATAACAATGAATATTTCACATACGAATTACGAATAAAAACAGTACAGAAGACAATCAATAAAAATATATAATTGGGAAATGCTCTAAAGTTTCTAACAATTTCGACCTCTCCTCTCGCAATCACATGAAAATCATCAACCCCGAAATAATTAATTCCAGTTGTACTTTTTAATACGTACATAAAACTCTGAATAAAGAGCAATGTAAAAAAAACTTTCAGAAAACGGTAAAACTCGCTCCGGGAAACTGAACTAAATATGATACAAGAAAAAAGGAAGCTTAAATAATAAATTTGTTTTCTAAATACGACCAAGGTTGCCTCAATGTTACCATACTTAACAATGGAAATCAATAGTTGAACAAAAAAGAATATAATAAGTGCATAAAAGACAACCATCACTTTGTTATATGCAAACTTTTTAAAAGCCCATAACCTGACAAGTGCAAATAAGAATAATGCCGCAAAAGCAATATCTTTGACATTATAAACACCTGGAATTGACAAAAAGTAATCATCAGCAAAGCCTAAGGCATTATTTCCTAAAATAAAAATGGGCAAAAGCCACATTGCTCTATTTTTAGAGAATACCGCATAGCCAATTGCCCCAAACAATAAACAAATTGTTATTATTACGCTAACCTCCATTAAGAACTTTGTATCCTATTTATACTCATCTAACAATCAACTAAACTTTCTCAACAGTCTGTTATTAGGAATTTCATCTGGAGTTATGATTTTAGCAAGTCTCAAAAACAAGAAATAAATCATTAGCAATGAACCTGCAACAAGTATCAATTCCCAGTAAGTATTTACATTAAATACATTTATGCTAATAATTCCAAGTATAGCAACAGCTATGTTTAACAACAACAACTTTGGGAAATAAAATACCTTAAAAACCCCCTTTTTATTTAAAAACCGCTTTGAGTAAAACTTATAAGTCAAAAAGAAATTTAATACCATTGCAGCACAAAAACCTATAGGAAATCCATAAAATCCAACTACATATATTCCAAGAAAGATAACTATCACATTACAGACTGTTCCGTACAGTTGCACCTTGAAAGTTTCATTTGCAAAACCAGAACCGTTTAAAATAAAATATCCAGGAATTGTAATTGCACTAATAAAAGATGCA
>DHQK01000074.1 GCA_002411085.1 Marinilabilia sp. UBA5340
AAATAAAAGCGAAAAAATAAGTGGGAAACGCCAATAACAGAACAATCGTCATAGGCTTAATAATGATGCTGCTGAGTCTTGTGTACATTCTCAGACTGTTCATGCTGCAGGTGTACGACCCCTCTTACAAGTTTTCGGCCGAAAGCAATGCCCGACGAAAAATCACGGAATTCCCGTCACGCGGACTCATATACGACCGGAATGGTCACCTGATGGTATCAAACCAGGCTGTTTACGATATCATGGTGGTTCCCCGGGAAACAGAGCCCCTCGATACCATAGAACTTGCGGAAAGTATGGGGGTGGAGTTGTCTGAAGCACGAAATCTCTTCAGTGAGATGAACTACAAACTCAGAAGAAGACAGATCTCCTCCTTTCAGCCCTCGGTCTTTTACAAGCAGATGACTGCCGAGCAATACGGAATATTTCAGGAAAAACTTTTCAAGTTCAAAGGATTTTATGGTCAGCGACGTATTGTACGCAAATACGAACACGAAACAGCCGCCAATGTGCTGGGATATGTGGGAGAAATCAATGAGTCGCAATTGAAGCAACGCCCCTATTATGCACAGGGTGACTATTGGGGCATCAGCGGTGTTGAGAAAACCTACGAAGAGGCTTTAAGGGGAGAAAAAGGTGCCCGCTATGTGCTGGTAGATGTACATGGCCGTCAAAAAGGTGCTTTCCGCGACGGAAGTCATGATGTACCCGCTGAATCGGGGAAAGACCTCACACTTACCCTCGATTACCAGTTGCAACTCTATGGCGAAAAACTCATGCAGAACAAGATAGGAAGCATTGTGGCTATAGAACCCGCTACGGGAGAAATACTCGCCATGGTCTCTTCCCCATCCTACGATCCATCTTTGCTTATAGGACGCCAGCGAAATGAGAACTTCCCAAAACTGGCTTCCGATACCCTCTACCCTCTTTTCAACAGACCGTTGCAATCGGGTTACCCGCCAGGCTCTACCTTCAAGACCATCATGGCCCTTATTGGCCTGCAGGAAGGAGTCATTACACCTGAAACACGTTTTGGATGTCAGATGGGATATCACACAAGAGCTCTGTCGGTTGGTTGCCATTCGCACCCCAGTCCGCTGGATTTGCCGGCTTCCATTCAGATGTCGTGCAATGCTTACTACTGTCATGTATTCAGAGATGTGCTGGACAATCCGGAGTATGGATCCCCAAAAGCAGGACTTGACAAGTGGAAGGATTACCTGGTAAATTTTGGATTTGGATACAAACTGGGCACCGATTTAAGCAACGAAGGACGTGGCTTTGTTCCCAACAGCAACTATTACGATCAGATATACTCAGGCAGCTGGGGATCACTCACAGTAATATCACTTGCAATCGGACAGGGAGAATTGCTGACAACCCCCATCCAGATGGCCAATATGGCGGCAGCCATTGCCAACCGGGGACACTGGTATGTTCCACATGTAGCCAGAACCATTGAGAATGACACCATTCCATCCAAATACAAAGAACCCCATTCTGTGGGCATAGACACCACACATTTCGGGCCCGTAATAGACGGAATGGAACAGGCGATCTGGGGCGGCACAGGAAGTACTGCACGGATTGCACAAATTCCGGGAATTACCATTTGCGGGAAAACAGGAACTGCCGAAAACCCACATGGCGATGATCACAGTATATTTATTGCCTTTGCACCAAAAGAGAACCCAAAAATTGCTGTAGCCACTTATGTGGAAAACGGAACCTACGGAGCTACCTACGGAGCCCCCATTTCAAGCCTTATAATAGAAAAATACCTGAACAATGAGATCCATCGCACCCGGAAGTGGATAGAAAAACGAATGTTGGATGCAGACCTGATAAACCAGAATGAGAGCAACAATTAGATCTTACAAAAACACCGACTGGCTGACAGTAGCCATCTATGTAATCCTGGTCACTTTTGGATGGCTGAATATCTATGCAGCCAATTTTGATCCGGAAAGTAACGGCAGTATTACCCTGGCATCGGAGCCCGGCAAACAGTTGGTCTGGATCGGACTATCGGCCATTATGATCGGAGTGCTTCTGCTTATTGACAGCAAGTTTTTTGTTGAGTTCTCGTATATCTTTTTTGGGATTTCTGTTCTTCTGCTGATAATGGCACTTTTCTTTGGTGTGGAGATAAACGGAGCCAGGGCGTGGTTCAAGATCGGCTCCATTCGATTTCAGCCTGCCGAACTTACAAAGGTGGCTGCCAGCCTGGCACTGGCCAGGGTCATGAGTCGTTATAACTTCCGGATGTCCAAAGTACGCTATCTTTTGAAGATGGGACTGATGGTATTTCTACCTGCACTCATTATCCTCATGCAAAACGATACCGGATCGGCGCTGGTCTATTTCGCCTTTTTCCTTGTCTTTTTTCGCGAAGGGATGTCTCCTGTTGTGCTCTTTCTCGGTGTTCTGGCAGCAATATTGTTAATTGCCTCGCTATTGTACCCAACCATTTACCTCTTGCTGGCTATTTTCATTCTCTTTGTTGGCTATGTTTACCTGAGTAAGCAAAAAAAACTGGCAGTCATTTGCGCTGGAATCACCGCAGCGGGATTTATTTTCATCTACGGCATCGGAAAAATTATAAACTGGGACAGCGGTTTTGTGATCCCTTTTATTGGAGGTGTTGCCCTTACCAGTATTTACCTCCTCTTCCAGGTTCTAATAAAAAGGCTACCAGGAATAGGTGTGGCACTTATACTTTTGTGGGGAATGATGGGATATACCTATTCTACCCATTACTTTTTCGAGTCGGTACTATCCGATTATCAACGCAATCGTATACTGGTAATGCTGGGATTGGAAGATGATCCCCAGGGGGTTGGCTACAACGTAAACCAGTCAAAAATAGCCATTGGTTCCGGAGGTTTTTATGGCAAAGGATTTCTTCAGGGCACCCAAACCAAATTTGATTTTGTTCCTGAACAAACAACCGATTTTATATTCTGTACAGTAGGTGAAGAATGGGGATTTCTGGGCACATCACTGGTTATTATATTATTTCTGACGCTGTTGCTACGGATTATCTTTCTGTCCGAACGGCAGCATTCAGATTTCAGCCGGATATATGGCTACAGTGTGGCGGCAATATTTTTTATGCATATCGCAATCAACATCGGGATGACCATTGGCCTGGCTCCTGTCATAGGGATTCCATTGCCCTTTTTCAGTTATGGAGGCTCTTCCTTCTGGGGATTTACCATTCTGTTATTTATCTTTCTGAAACTGGACACCAACAGAGCTGAACTGATACGTTAGAATCATTATTTTTTTGAGCCGGCAATCCCCTGATTAGCATCAGAAAAATAATCTTGTTGAAAAATCAAATTACGAAAGATTTTTCCTTTTCGTTATATTTGGGAGAATTTTTTCCTAATACCAACATCCGTGACCTCCTGAATTCAAAGGAACCACGTTTTGATTACAGATGCAGCCAGCCTGGCTTTTGTAACAAATCATGACGTTACCCGACAAAGAACGGAGGCAAAATCAACAAACTCAAAAACACGAGGAGTAACACAATATGGTGCAAAACTATTCTGAAGATACGATACGCACACTCGACTGGAAAGAGCATATCAGGCGTCGCCCGGGGATGTATATCGGGAAACTCGGCGATGGAAGTTTCGCCGACGATGGTATCTACGTTTTGATAAAGGAAGTGATGGACAACTCCATTGATGAGTACATGATGGGGTTTGGTAAGAAGATCAAAATCGATCTGGACGAAAAGCGTTTATCGGTTCGTGATTATGGCCGAGGTATTCCATTAGGAAAAGTAATTGATGTGGCCAGCAAAATGAATACCGGAGCCAAATACGACAGCAAGGTATTCAAAAAATCAGTTGGGCTTAACGGAGTAGGAATAAAGGCAGTAAACGCACTGTCGTCACAGTTTGTTATCCAGGCTTTCCGGGATGGGGAAACCAAACGGGTGATTTTCAGCAAAGGCGAACTGGTAGAAGAATCTCCGGTAGAACCAAGCAAAGAAGCCAACGGCACTTATGTGGAATTTCTGCCTGATGAATCCATCTTCGACGAATACACTTTCAAAGATGAGTACATCAGCTCATTGTTAAGAAATTACACCTACCTGAATGCAGGGTTGGCCATCCATTTCAATGGTGAAGTTTACCGTTCGGAAAACGGATTGCTTGATCTTTTGGATGAACAAATGACTGAAACGGGTCTTTATCCGATCATATCTCTTAAAGATGATGATCTGGAAATTGCTGTTACCCATTGCAATCAATATGGTGAAGAGTATTACACTTTTGTAAACGGCCAGCATACCACGCAGGGAGGAACGCATCTGCAGGCATTTCGTGAAGCTTATGTGAAAACGATCCGCGAATTCTACAATAAAAACTTTGATGTAGCCGACATCCGAAGTGGGATTGTCGCTGCAGTAAGTATTAAGATTGAGGAACCTGTTTTTGAATCGCAGACAAAAACCAAACTGGGATCCAAAGACATGTCGCCCGGCGGGGCATCGGTGCGCAACTATGTGCATGACTTCATCAAAGGAAAACTCGACAATTTCCTGCATAAAAATCAGGAAGCGGCTGAAATCCTTCACAAGAAGATTCTGGAATCTGAAAAAGAGCGAAAAGCCATTTCCGGAATCCAGAAGCTGGCACGTGAACGGGCCAAAAAGGTGAGTCTGCACAACAAAAAACTTCGGGATTGCAGGGTTCATTTTAACTCTAACCATGAGCGTAAGATGGAAACTTCTATTTTCCTTACCGAGGGGGACTCTGCTTCCGGTTCCATCACCAAAGCGCGTGATGTAGCTACACAGGCCGTTTTCAGCTTGAAAGGAAAACCGCTAAACACCTACGGACTCACCCGCAAAGTGGTATACGAAAACGAGGAGTTTAACCTGCTCCAGGCAGCCCTGAACATTGAAGATGGGCTGGAAACATTACGTTACAACCATGTGATCATTGCGACTGATGCCGATGTGGACGGGATGCACATCCGGCTGTTGTTGCTGACATTTTTCCTGCAGTTCTTCCCAGAGCTGGTCAAAAACGGACATCTCTACATATTGCAAACTCCCCTGTTCAGGGTGCGTAATAAAAAGGAGAGCTTTTACTGCTACAATGACCAGGAGCGATACGAAGCGATCAAAAAACTAGGGAAGAATGCCGAAATAACCCGTTTTAAGGGACTTGGTGAAATATCGCCCGATGAATTCACCCATTTCATCAATAAGGACATCCGGCTGGAGCCCGTAAAAATGAAGAAGGAAGATGCCTTTAAAGACGTATTGGAGTTTTATATGGGCAAAAACTCTCCCGACAGACAGAATTTCATCATTGACAATCTTGTGGTTGACGAAGAAATGCTATAACAATGAGTGACGAAAACGATAAATACCCGGAAACACCCGAAGAATCAAAAGATCAACACAGCGAAGAGGAAGGCCGTATTGATGGAGAGAGTGCTGCTAAAGAGGAACAACCGGAAGTAAAAGTTACTGCCCTTCAGGGCATGTACCGTACCTGGTTTCTCGACTATGCCTCTTATGTAATTCTGGAAAGGGCTGTTCCACATATCAACGACGGACTAAAACCTGTGCAACGCCGCATATTGCATGCCATGCGCAGGATGGAAGACGGACGTTACAATAAAGTGGCCAATATCATTGGTTTTACGATGCAGTTTCACCCGCACGGTGATGCTTCCATTGGTGATGCGTTGGTTCAGCTGGGGCAGAAAAACCTGCTCATCGACATGCAGGGTAACTGGGGAAATATTTTTACCGGAGACCGTGCTGCAGCAGCTCGTTATATTGAAGCCCGCCTGACAAAATTTGCGCAGGAAGTGGTCTTCAATCCCAAAACAACAGAATGGAAACCCTCCTACGACGGAAGAAATCAGGAGCCGGTAACCCTCCCTGTGAAGTTCCCGCTATTGCTGGCACAGGGAGTGGAAGGAATAGCCGTGGGACTCGCTTCCAAAATACTTCCTCACAATATCGCAGAACTTATTGATGCGTCCATTGCCCATCTGAAAGGACAGTCATTCGAGCTCTATCCGGATTTTCCCACAGGAGGAATGATGGATGTATCTCGCTACAACGACGGATTACGGGGAGGTGCTGTCAGGGTAAGAGCGAAAATCAGCAAACTGGATAACCGAACGCTGGTCATTTCCGACATCCCATTTGGCAAAAACACCTCCACCCTTATCGAGTCTATTCTAAAGGCCAATGAGAAAGGAAAGATCAAAATCAAAAAAATTGATGACAACACTGCCGAGAAAGTAGAAATTCAGGTGCATTTGCCAGCCAATACATCACCAGACAAGACCATTGATGCACTGTATGCTTTTACCGACTGTGAACTTTCCATCTCTCCCAATGCCTGCGTAATCAGAGATGAGAAACCCGTATTTCTGGGAGTCAGCGAAATTCTGAAATCCAACACCAACCATACCGTACACCTGCTGACACGGGAACTGGAGATCAGAAAAGGAGAACTGGAGGAAGCCTGGCACATGTCATCGCTGGAAAAAATCTTTATCGAGAACAAAATATACCAGCGTATTGAGGATTGCGAAACCTATGAGGCCATCATCAAAACCATCGATCACGGGCTGGAGCCTTTCAAACCGCTGCTGCGACGAAAAGTCACCCGCGATGATATCCTGAAACTCATGGAAATCCGCATCAAACGGATTTCAAAATATGACGCAAAAAAGGCCGATGAATATATCGCTTCCCTGGAAGAGGAGCTGGAACAGGTAGAGTACCACCTGAACAATATCATTCCTTATGCCATTGACTATTACAAAGGATTGAAAAAGAGATACAGTTCACACTATCCGCGCATGACAGAGATCAGAAGTTTTGAGAACATCGAAGCTTCCAAAGTAGTAGTGAAAAATGAAAAACTCTATATCAACCGGGAGGACGGCTTTATAGGCACAGCTTTGAAAAAAGATGAATTTGTCTGTAACTGCTCAGACATTGATGATATCATCATTTTCTACAAAGATGGCCGTTACGTGGTAACCAAAGTTCAGGAGAAAGCATTTGTCGGAAAGAATATCATCCACATTGCCGTTTTCAAGAGAAACGACTCCCGTACCATATACAATGTAGTGTATCGAGATGGTAAACAAGGCAATACCTACGTCAAGCGTTTTGCTGTAACAGGAGTGACACGTGACAAGGAGTACAATGTCACCAAAGGAAAAGAAGGATCAGAAATACTGTATTTCAGTGCCAACCCCAACGGAGAAGCCGAAGTACTAAAAATCACCCTCAAACCAAGAGCACGACTGCGTAACCAGATTTTTGAATTTGACATGGCTGAGCAGGCCATCAAGGGAAGGGGAGCACAAGGAAATATCCTGACCAAATATGCCATTCATAAAATTGTGCTGAAGAAAAAAGGAGATAGCACGCTGGGAGGCCGTAAGATATGGTTTGAACCGGAAATACTCCGGCTCAATGTGGACGGACGCGGGAAATACCTTGGCGAGTTCCACAGCGGAGACCAAATACTGGTAATGACCAAAGACGGCACCTTTTTCCAGACCAGTTATGATCTGGCCAATCATTACGAAGACAATATTCTCTACATAGAGAAATATGATCCCGAAGTAGTTTGGTCAGCGGTCTATTTCGATGCCGATCAGGAATATTACTACCTCAAACGGTTCCAGGCCGAACCGGTGACCAAACCACAACGTTTTATCGGAGACAATCCTAAATCACATTTGGTAAGACTAACTCATCTGGATTATCCTCGACTGGAGATTAAATTTGGGGGTGAGGACAAAGACCGGGAGAAAATGATTGTGGAGGTGGCCGAATTCATCAACGTGAAAGGTTACAAGGCCAAAGGAAAACGACTAACTACTTATCAGGTGCATAAGATCATGGAACTGGAGCCCATCGTCAGAGATGAACCCCAACCGGAAGAGCCAGAGGACGAGCACCCTGATGGAGACGGACCTGAAGAGGATGAAAGCCAGATGTCTATATTTTAGCAAAAAAGGAAGCAGATCAAGGGCAGAGACAAAAAAGCCAGCTCAGTGGTTACAGCAATTGAGAAATGCACACACTTCATTAAGTCCAAACACATGCGATACCCTATTTACCTGACCGGTTTCATGGGCAGCGGCAAAAGCACCTTTGGCCGCCTGCTGGCCCGTGAACTAGGTTTGCGTTTTTTGGATCTTGACGAATATATTGAAAAGACTGAAGGCATCACCATAGCTGAGATTTTTGCATCCAGGGGAGAAGAAGGCTTCCGGGAGATTGAGCGGCAGGCCCTCCATCAAAGCAAAGAACTGGGCAACGCTGTTGTGGCAACCGGCGGGGGAGCACCCTGCCATTTCGACAACATGGAAGTCATGAATCAAAACGGGCTGACCATTTACCTGAAAGTTTCAGCCCGCGGTCTGACCGAAAGACTGATGCCAGGCAGGAGTCACCGTCCACTGATCGCCCACAAAAACAAAGAAGAGTTATATCAATTCATCACCCTAAAGCTTCAGGAAAGAGCTCCGTTTTACGAAAAAGCGGCACTGACAGCCGACACCACCGGACTTTCACCTGCAGAGTCGGTAAGAATTGTTTTGGAAGCATTGCAACACCACCCCTGAGTCAAAGCAGTTCGGCCCCTAAAAATGCGGTTTTAATCAATTATTAACCTGAACTATAGGTACGGTTACCGGTATTCTTGTAATTTTGTATCAAACCGTTGACCACCATGCGCATATTCATTCTTTTTCTAATACTTATCCTGCTTCCCGGCTTCCAACATCTGGAGGCGCAGGAATCACGTCCTAAAGTCGGATTGGTGTTGAGTGGTGGTGGGGCTAAAGGACTGGCCCATATCGGGGTACTCAAAGTACTTGAAGAGGAAGGCATTGTTCCCGACTACATTACCGGAACCAGTATGGGTAGCATTATCGGGGGCCTTTATGCCATCGGATACAATGCGCACGAACTGGATTCCATCGTCAACGGTGTTTCCTGGACAACCCTGCTGTCCGATCAGATCCCTCTCTCCTCGGTATCCCCTCAGGAAAAAGAAGATTACAATCGCTACCAGGTAGAATTTAACATCACACGTGACGGTCTTGAAATCCCGTCCGGACTGGTGCGGGGACAAAAAATCAGTGAACTGATTTCGCGTCTTAGCTGGCATGTATCAGACAATCAGGATTTCGATGAATTGCCCATTCCTTTCCGTTGTGTTGCTGCCGATCTCATCAGTGGTAATCAATATGTATTTGAAGAAGGAGATCTCACCACAGCACTCAGAGCAAGCATGTCTATTCCCTCGGTGTTTTCACCTGTCAAAATGGATTCTATGCTGCTGGTTGACGGAGGGATTCTCAACAACTATCCGGCCTACCTGTGCAAGAAAATGGGAGCTGATATTATCATTGGAGTCAACGTTGGATTTGAAGATAAAGCCGATCGGGAAGCCCCGGAAACGCTCCCGGAAATCCTTATGGCATCGGCTACCATAGGTGGGAATATCGCCATGCGCAGAGCAATTAAAAGAACAGATCTCCTCATCTCACCACCATTAAAAGACTACAACACTGCCAGTTTCACAAGCGCTGCCAGCATTATTGAGGCAGGGGAAATAGCCGCCCGCGAACAGACAGACGCCTTGAAAAAACTGATGGAGATTCACGAAATTGAGAAACGCTCCCTGCCCAACATCGACAAATCAGCCTCAATCCAACGAATTATCTCTGCAATACAGATCAACGGACTGATCAATACTTCGCGTCAGTTCCTGCTGGGAAACCTAAGGATAGAACCTGGCGATACCATTACCAGTCACGATATGCGAGTAGGCATTGAACGGGCCATGGGTACGCGCTACTTCGAAAACATCACCTATTCCTTTAAACCACTGGAAAAGGGGCATGTTCTGATACTGAATGTAGAAGAAAGCAACCAGGCAAAAGCAAAATTTTCACTTCATTATGACAATGAATACAAAGCAGGATTGCTGGCCAATCTCACCATAAGAAACCTGTTTGGCAATTCCTCGCGCACCTCATTGACCACTGATATTTCGGAAACACCCAGACTGGCCCTGTCGCACCTGAATTATCTGGGAGAAAAACAGGTAGCAGCCGCCAAAATCGGTTTCACCTACGAGAACAACAATCTACCCGCATACCTTGATGATGGTTCGAAATACGGAACTTTCAAGCAACAATATTCCACCGCACAGGCAGGCTTCCTCACCAATCTGGGAACCTACTGGCAGATGGAGGTGAATGTACGTTATACCCATACCACCCTGCAAAACAGGAGCGGTTTTTCCGATATCTTCTACGCAGGGGTGGAACGATTTGGTAATACTTTTCTAGCTTCCAGGTTCGATTTCAACTATAACTCCATAGACCGGCGTTACTTCCCTGTCAGAGGCTCCAAGATCAATCTCTACTATCATGTAAATATCGAAAGCCGTGAACTTTACAAAGGAAGCTCCGAAGGGGGAGAAATGATCGCTCCCCTCACAGCCATTCCCAACCGACAGTATTTCAGAGTGGGTGGAAACTGGCAAAAGTACATTTCTGTAAGCAATAAGTTCACCCCAGGCATCAGGCTCTCAGGGCAGTTTACCAACAAAGAAGCCCCACTGCTCGATCTTACCTTTATTGGAGGGCTTCCGTTCAACAACCGGAGCAACGAAGTGCATTTTATCGGCTATTCGTTTAGAGAAAAACTCGTGGAAGACTACGCCCTCGGAGAGGTAGATCTCCGTTACCGCATTATGCCTCAGATCCATCTCAACGTTCAGGGAGGGATCCTCTTCTCCACCATCAATCTGCCCGAACAGATAGAACCCATCGGTCTCGACAAGACGGAACGTGTATTGGGATACGGTCTGATGCTGGCTTATGACAGCTTTCTGGGCCCTGTTCAGCTGGGAGCAGGCAGCAACGATACCGATCACCGGCTTCGTTGGTATTTCAATTTCGGGTTTAACTTCTAATCTGCTTCACTCAAAAAAACATACTACTCACTCAAATTTACCATTCATTCACTCATTTCATTGGGATCCGGCTAACATTGACATTACTTTCACATTGGATTAAAAACCCAACGCCCCCTAAGACCATTATCAACCAGAAAACCCGCCTACTTTAAGTATTACCTTAAACCAGGCAACAATGAGCAATGTTATCGGAATGCTGGTGTTGGTAGATTCTGCCGCACTTATGAAAGACGAGCGGATTCAGCAAATGATTGAATCTGCAGGAAACAAAGAGGAGATTCCCGTTTTCACCATTCAGGATGAGGATGATTTCTCTGCCTATATCTACATGATGGCAGATCGTCGTCATGTAGTAGAAGGACTGGGCACAGGAAAACTGAAAATAAAAGCCACCCCCGGAGATGAACTCAGATGGTGGGAAGCCAATATTTTTCAGAACTCACCTTTCGAAATCATGATTAAAGAAGTTTCACCGGCCTGTAGCCAACAATTGTCCTGGCAGCAGATTTTTCAACATACGCCGGTTTTACATCCCGAGGTGGAGAAAGAAAGTGCTTCCACCATCGGATTGTTTGGAAG
This sequence comes from Marinilabilia sp. UBA5340, assembly GCA_002411085.1. Lineage (GTDB taxonomy): Bacteria > Bacteroidota > Bacteroidia > Bacteroidales > Marinilabiliaceae > Marinilabilia. Next base: position 11,592 of record DHQK01000074.1, read on the forward strand.
AGATATGTTCTGGGCGGCAGCGTTTGCAGATTTCAGATACCAAACACGGATAAAAGAAGATACCCGACTCAATGAACCCAATATCGACCTGGATTATCACATTGATCTTCAGGTCATGGACAAATCACTTCCTGAAGAAAAACCCGTCTGTATCCTCAGATGGTTCCCAAAAATACATCTTCAGGAAGCATCCTAACCCCTAAACCCTAACACTACTCTCTCTATCTCAGTTTGTCTGGAAGAAAGACCTGTCAGCTGCTCTGGTCAAGCGCTGGCAGGTTACTTTCTATGACTACATTACTTCTGCCTTCTCTCTCTACGCACTGCTGACTGATTTCTGAAAGATTCTTCGCAGGTTCAGAATGATACACGCTCTCACCTTCTGCCTCTATAAACTTCTGCCTTCAGCCTCCTCTGTCTTCAGATTACCCGAAAATGCTTAAATACTTTCTCCTGCGCCGACCTGGTAACCGGAATGCGCTGATCATTAATAAAAAGCGTATTGCCTTCGAACCCGGTGACATTGGATAGATTGACAATAAAGGAGCGATGTACCCGCATAAACTGAGAGGAAGGTAGTTTATCTTCAAAATTTTTCAGCACCAGAGAATAAGTATACTTTTCGTTTTGAGTATGGACTATGGTATAGTTACTCTCAGCTTCGAGCCATAAGATATCCTCAAATCTAACCTTGTGATAACTGGTGTTTTTTTTCAGAAAAAGACACCCGGGCATTTGCAACACATATTCTTCTTCTGATGATGTAGGCTCACTAACGGTGGGAGATACAGAAGCCTGCCCCTCACCATAAAAATTTCGCAGGGCCAGATCTACCGATACTTTTACCTGCCGGTCGTTAAAAGGCTTTAACAGATACGCCGCAGGATTTACCTGACTGGCCATCTCCACTACTTCATGATTGGCCAGGGATGTGAGGAATACAAAAGGAATATGAAACCGCTCGTTGACGACCCGCCCCAGATCGATGCCGGTTTTGGTTCCCCGCAGGTTCACATCCACCAGCATAATATCCACCTTATTTTCGTCGAGCCATTCAATGGCTTCATCTACGTTGTCGATTTTCTCGGCTATCTCATAGCCCATGTCCTCCAGCCGCATGGCTATGTCTTCGGCAATCATAAATTCATCTTCAACGATGAGGATGGTAATCTTGTTGCTCATGCATTAAGTCTGTAGTTTGTCTGAACTCATCGATAACTCCCATCGGCAACCATGGTCATTGGTCTGGGTCAATTCGCCCTGCAACTGCCTGATAAGAGAGTGAACCAACTTCATCCCCAGCGAACGACTCTTCCTGAAATCGAACCCTTCGGGAATTCCCGGCCCGTTATCGGCTATTATCAACCGCAATTTATCATTTTCTTCTTTAAGCGCCACATCAATGCGCAATTTGCTTTCGCCCAATGCATATTTCAATGAGTTGGTCAGTAGCTCATTGATAATGATTCCCAGCGGAATGGCCAGATCGATGTACAACTTGGCAGTGGAAAGGTCTAAATGTAAGTCCACTTCTTTGCCAAAACCATACACCAAATTATCCACCAGTTCTTTGATGTAATCGGCCAGTCGAATATGGGTATCCACGTCTTCACGATACAATTTCTGATGAATGAGCATCAGTGCATCGATGCGCCTTCGGGCAGCCACCAGTGCATCGGCAGCCGGTTCGCCCTTAAATTGGGCGGCCTGCAACGAAAACATGCTCGATACCATCTGCAGGTTATTCTTTACCCGATGATTGAGCTCCCGCAGTAGTAGAGCTTTCTCTTTTTCCCGTTGTTCAATAAGATCCTTCTGCTCGGCTACCTGCTTGTAAGCACGCTTGCGCAAAATTTGCAGACGGTACAAAATAGAAAGCAACACCAACAGAATAAAAGCACCAACCGATAGTACAATTACCGTCCGTCGCTTACTCTCATTCTCCACCTCCAGGATGCGGATGTTGGCATCTTTACGATCGAGCCAGTATTGACTCTCCAGTTGTTCTGTCTTACGAACGTTTTCGATATTCACCAGACTGTCATGGTAAACTTCATACTGTTTCCGCAGTTCCAGCGCATCGTGAAAGCGTCCGGTTTGCTCATAAAACAGGGACAAATCTTTACTGATGTCCCGGATTTGTTCTTTCAGCTTCTCCCGTTCTGCTATTTGCAGGGCTTCGTGGAGAAGTTCTTCGCCCTGCTCCTTTTGCCCTTGCCGGATGTAAATCTGTGCCAGCTCCGACTGATATACCGAAGTGGAGTAATAGTCGCCCATTTCACCCAGTATTTCCATGGCGGATTTCAAAAGGTCAATGGCTTCTTCCTCTTTGTTTTGGGTAGCATATACCATACCCAGGTTTCCACGGGCATAGCCTTTAACGATTTCAACATAATCATTGTTTAGCTTTTGATTCAACTCCAGACACTCCTTAAATAAGATGCCAGCACTGTCAGAGTTACCATCCAGCCGGTAGGTCTCACCCAGGTTGATCATGGCCAGCACTACATTGGCAGTATCTTTGCGTTGCTGAAAGGTATTCAGGGCTTGTGAAATGTAAGTAATAGCCTTAGAATAATTTTTATCTGCAAGATAATGACTACCAATCTGTAGCCTCATTCCAGCAGTTTTCTCAAATAACTTCAACTCATCATAAATTTTAAGCGCTTTGAAAGAGGACTCAATTGACTTAGAGTAGTTTCCCATATCCCTATATGCAAGACTAATATGTTCCTGAATTAAACCTTCATGCCAAACAAGCTCCTTGCTTTTAGCGATTTCCAAAGCCATTCTGCATGCGTTTAACGCTTCGACAGGTTCTCCACTATGGGAAGATGAAATCTTTAACAGTAATCGAATCCTGGTACTATCGTTCTTCGTTGAAATCAGGAGGTTTTTCAAACTATCAATTTCTTCATTTTTCAAAAAGCCCTGTGCTTCCAAAAAAGAAAATTGAAAGTTAAAAAGAAATAAAACATATAATACCAGGATTTGTCTCATCTTAAGAGTATACTCTTTCTGAATTAATCATCAGGCTCTGTTGTATTCTTAATAATCGGATCAATTACCGCCATTTTATCAGCGCCACCAATTTTAAAATTGATCAGGTAAAAAATATTTTCCTTCAGCTTTATTTTCCCAGGAGTAAACACAGAAAAATTATCATCCTTTGTAGGCTTCACAATCAAATGGCCATCAAGGGTAGCTTCACATGGGGTGCGGTCCAGGTCAAATATTTCGGCCCACTCCGATTTTTTGGTGATGGTAGGGGTAATCAAATCCATGTTGATTTCGCCATTAATATCACCTGTCGTTTTGTCGTAAAGGGTAACCGGATACTTTTTGGAATTAGAAACCAGCGTAACCACATACTCGGTATCGGATTCCAGAGGTAAAATTTTATTGCCCTGCCACTTAATATCGGGGGCATCAATTTTACAGAAATCATCGGCTACCAATGGTTGTGCAGCTGTTCCCCAGGTGGGATCTTTTCCAAAAAAATCGATCAATCCGTCTGTGTCAACGGTGATTTTAATTACCTTTTTCTTCATAGTAAATAATTTTAAGTTAGGTATAGTGTGTTAATCGATTGTGAATTTATCAAATAAAATGGTAAAATGAAATTTTCAGGTGGAATTATCGAATGGACTGGGAAGGGGAGAAAGGGGTGGAAAGGTGAAAGGGTGGAAAGGTAGGACGGTGGAGGTTAGAGATTCTTCGCAGGCTCAGAATGACACCTGGCTGATTGTCATTCTGAGGAGGAACGACGAAGAATCTGTCTTGTCTTTCCTAAGGGGGTGTATCTTTCAATCTTGAAAAACCCCAAACCTCACAGATTAGGGATGAAAGCTGAATCCGGGAGAAGATAAAACCATCCACATCTGTCACCACTGCCGT
>DHQK01000073.1:0-857 GCA_002411085.1 Marinilabilia sp. UBA5340
ATGGTACAGTCTAAGTCCCATTGGTTTACTTATGATTACGGTCATGATAATCGTCAGGATAATTATCGTAGGACATCTGCTAACTGGAAAACATTTTACACTATTATTGCCAAAGCAAATGAGGTAATTGATTTTTTTCCTGAAGTTCCAGAAGATGCTGGAAGTAAGGGAATACTTGGGCAAGCCTATGCTTTAAGAGGAATGTCCTATTATTATCTTATCCAGTTGTATCAATTTACAAATACCTCCGATCCTTCAATTATGGATTTACCAGGGGTTCCAATGAGATATTCAAGTGTTGAAATTGAAGAAAACGGATGGACAGAAGAAGAGGTTGCTCAATTTCAAGGAAGAAATACCTTAGGAGATGTTTATGCTCAAATTGAATCTGATCTTGAGTATGCTGTTGAGCTTCTGGATGCTGGTTATAGCAGAAGTGCAAAATATTTCGTTGATTCGAGTGTTGCTAAAGGTCTTCTTGCACGTTATTACCTACTGGCTGGTAAGTGGGATTTAGCTGCTGCCACTGCAAATGCGGCTAGGCAAGGTTATCCAATTATGGGGGAATCTGGTTTGCATGATGGATTTTTAGATATTTCTAATTCAGAATGGATGTGGGGATTCGATCATACCACCGAAACACAGACAACTTATGCTTCTTTCTTTTCGCATATTTCCAATCTAGCACCAGGGTATGCGGGAATTAACTATGCACCACGCTTGATTGATGCAAGGCTTTATAGTCGAATTCCTGATACAGATTACAGAAAATCACTTTTTACCGGTTCAGAAGGACCAAGTGAAGAACAATTGAGTGTTGCTACCACAACTGCTTCTCAGACGCCATACGCCAATCT
>DHQK01000073.1:1075-6039 GCA_002411085.1 Marinilabilia sp. UBA5340
ACGCCATACGCCAATCTTAAATTTGGAGATGATGGTAATTGGACAATGGACTATGTCTATATGCGTGCTGCTGAAATGGTATTGATTGAAGCTGAGGCTAAAGCTCAATCTGGTGATGAGTCTGGTGCCGCAGAAACTCTCAGTGTTTTGATGGCTAACCGTGATCCGGAATGGAATCAGACTTCTGTTTCTGTAGAGGATGTTTATTTGCAACGCAGAATTGAGTTGTGGGGCGAAGGATTCGAATATTTTGACCTAAAACGTCTCAATAAAGGAATTAATAGAGATTATGAAGGTTCTAATCATCGCTTACCTCTTGTTGTTGAAGCTGGAGCGAATGAGTGGGTGTATAAAATTCCGGTAAATGAAATTCAAGAGAATCCACAAATTAACCCGGAAGATAACAATAAATAGTATTACTCAAAAAAGAAACAGATATGAACAGAAATATATTAAAATCATTCATATTGCTCTTTGTTAGTGCAGTAATCTTTACTAGTTGTGAGGATGATATTGTTAAGGATGATTATGATGTAAGTCATTCTCTTTCAGTTGAAACTGCTGATCCAGGGAGTATAAGTTTTAGTCATGTCGTTTTTGATTTTCCTAATGCTTTAGGTAATGTTGAAAGCGGGGTTATTATTTCTGAAAATCAGGATATGAATTCTCCCTCTGTCTACCCTATTGCTGAGGATGAAACGTCATTGAAAGTAGGAGGGTTAGCTCCAGAAACTAAATATTTTTATTCTTTTTATGGAGTTAGTAGTGACAATGGTAATGGAATGGGAAGTGTTAAATCATTTACTACCTCCTCTGCAATCTTTGGGTTTGAATTAGGTGCTAGTTCTACGCTGGAAGAATGGGAAACTGCAGGATTTTCATTCTTGGATATAGATGGAGACGGACTTAACTGGTCCCTCACGGAAATATCGGACGGGCAATATGGGTTTATTTCCTACTCTTGGTATGGAGAACCTGTTACTCCTGAAAATTTTCTTGTTTTTCCTGAAATGAATTTTGCAGGACAATTTGGAGTTTTTAATTTTACCGTTCAGGCAGCCGATGCCAGCTATTTTGGAGAAGCTTTTAAACTAGTTGTATCAGATAGTCCAATCACTATTGATAATGTTTCAGAAGCTCAGGTTTTACTTGATACGTCATTGACTGACGGGGCTCCAAGTTCTTATTCGGTTGAAATACCCTCTGAGTTTGCAGGTCAGGAAGTTTATTTTGCTTTAGCTCATGCTGATGTAACTGACATGTATGCATTGATTCTAAGTAATGCAAGTTTGGTTTATTCAGAATAGTCCAATTTAATGTAATTTAAAAGGTCGTTCAAAAGAGCGGCCTTTTTTTATAAATAAAATCCTACATTTGCCTTAATGATTCAATTTATCAACCCTAAAGAACCAACTATGCATTTAAGAAAATTAATTTTTTCCTTATTGGTAATCGGCTCCGCAATTAATCTCTCCGCCCAGGGCCTTAAATCTTTCAAACTTCAAAACGGACTTCAGGTGTATGTGTGGGAAGACACAACGCAGACTGATATTTTCGGAATGGTGTCGGTGAAAGCCGGGGCTGTTGATGATCCTGCAGAATATACCGGTCTGGCACATTACCTGGAGCACCTTATGTTTAAGGGCACTCAAATGATTGGTGCGCACAACTGGGCTGAGGAGCGTTTGGTGTACGATTCTATCATTGCGAAATATGATGAGCGTGCCGAAGAAACAGATGCGGAAAAACGACGTGCTATAGATTTGGAAATAAATCGACTGACTGTCCGGCAGGCTGCATTGAGCAATCAGAATGAGTTTACGGTATTGGTGGACAATATGGGAGGGGAAATGCTAAATGCTGGTACGAGTTGGGATTATACCATGTATTTCAATAGTTTCCCAAAAAATGAATTACCGCGTTGGCTTGAATTATACTCTTCGCGTTTGATTAATCCTGTATTTCGTTCATTCCAAACAGAATTGGAGACTGTCTATGAGGAATATAATATGTATCAGGATGATCCTTCAGATCGATATCGCAATGTATTGTTCAGTCATCTTTTTGAAGGACACCCTTACAGTCGCGATATTATCGGTCTTGGTGAGCATTTAAAAAACCCCAGGCTTAGTAAGTTAATCGAATATTACGAAACCTGGTATGTGCCCGGGAATATGGCATTAATCCTGGTTGGAGATATTCAAACAGAGAAAGTCGCCAATTTGATCAATGCCAAGTTTGCAAGGATACCTGCCGGAGATGTTCCTCAGCCTAAGGAGTATGAAATAACTTCTATTGAAGGGCGTAAGCAGATAAAAGAGGAGGTTGGGCCCTACCCACGTTTGGTTTTAGGATATAATGGAGTGAAAAAGGGAGATCCCGATTATTTCGCCCTGAGTGTAGCCACCCGGCTTTTATCCAACCGTTCGCGGACTGGCTTGTTGGACAAGTTGTCATTGGATGGTGATGTGATGGATGTTAGTGCTTCGGAAATTTCTTTTGTAGATCATGGTCGCACAGTTGTTGAAGTAGTTCCTCGCTACGATTACAATCAACGCCGCTTTGAGTCACATCGTTTTGTAGAGAAACTCGTTCTTGATGAAATTGGCAAACTACGAAAAGGAGCAGTGGATGAAAAACTCTTGGAAACGGTCAAGAATGGTTTAGTTCGTCAGTATATTCGTTCGCTTGAGAGTCAATACAGCATGGCAGACCATGTTTCTGAAGCTTTTCAGAGTGGTGGCGGACTTGAAATGGTACTCAACTACCCCGAGTTGGTAAAGGAGGTCACCCTGGAGGACGTGCAGCGTGTCGCAGAAACTTATCTAAACGATAACTTTTTAGCAATGCATATAAGTGCTTCCGACGATCATGATGTTGAGAAGCTTGAGAAGCCTGATCTACCAGAAGTCCCGGTTTCTGCAGCTGATAAAAAATCTTATTATGCAGGATTGTTTGGTAAAATTCCAACGCCTGATGCTGAACTTCCCACTGCCGGATTTGATGATGTAGAGACAGGAACCATCAATGAGAAGAGCCGGTTGTATTATTACCCCAATCCGGCAAATGATATTTTTACCATGACCATTCGCTATGGTATCGGTACCCGAGAGATGCCTGAACTTGAATATGCTGTCCAGTTGATGAACGATGCAGGAGTGATGGGGAATTATACTCCTCAGGAATTTAGGATGGCGTTGAGTGAGGTAAATGCTACTGTCAGATACGGAGTGGATGAGGATTATCTTTATGTGTTTGTGGAAGGATCGGAGGCCAATGTGGTGGATGTGTGTGGTCTGATGACTCGTCAGATTTTGATGCCTGACCTTGATGAAAAGCAGTTGGATAACCTGAAGGGAAGCGAATATCAGGGAAGAATGATGGAAAAGGAAGTTTTGGATATCAAAGAGGATGCATTGACAGAATTTCTGGTCTATGGGAATAAATCTTCTTATATAGACAGAAAGCCTTTGGAAGATGTGTTGAAGATGACTTTTTCCGATTTGTCGAAATCATTTCAGGAGGCGACAAATTATGCTGCTGATGTTTTTTATGTCGGTCAGTTGCCTTTCGAGACTGTTCATCAGGTATTAAATACGCACCTTCCTTTGAAACAGACTGAATTGGCAAGTACTTCTCCCCGGGAAAGAGAGAAAAAGAAATATGAAGGCAACCAGGTGTTTGTTTATCATGATGCAAAAGCCAAGCAAAGCCGGATTGTTTTCTATGCTGACGGATCTTTGACCAGTCCTGCCAATGCACCGGAAAGGAATGCATTTAATACCTATTTTTCAAAGGGAATGGGAGGATTGGTTACTGATAGAATTAGGGTTCAGAATTCGATGGCATATACATCTTATGGCGTCTTTGCTGCGGCGGAAACGTTTCAAAAACCCGGATATTTTATCGGATTTATTGGTACGCAAAGTGATAAAACAAACAAAGCGGTAGATTTGTATATGGATCTGGTTCGGGATATGCCGGAGAATGAGTATCGCATGCCCGATATCCGAAATTATCTGGTTAATTCATCCATATCAATGAAGCCCCATTTCCGTTCTTTTGCTACTCGATGTGAAGACTGGAAACGTCAGGGATATGAACAAATGCCTCCCAAAGTGCTTATTCCCGAATATGAGCAAATGGAGTTTGCCGACATCGTGGAGTTTTATGAGCAAAACCTCCAAGACAAGCCTGTTGTGATTGGTATTGTAGGAAATACCGGAGATTTTGATGTTAAAGCACTTGAGCAATATGGTGAAGTGAAACGAATTAGGGACAATGATATTTTTGAGGATTAGTGCAAACTCAATAACTTGATCCAATTGGCACGCTGTCTGTTTGTGTATTTGGGTAAAGTAACACTCATAATTATTATAGGAAGCACCGGCAAGTATCTTTGTCGGTGCTTTTTTGTTGGGCGCTAATCTTAAATTGCCGCCCTATCGGGGCCTTTTCCATTTTGACCAGCCAAAACAAATGATATTTGTTTTCCCACAAAGGCAAGGAGATAGTATTCTAGCGTATGCACCTAACAATCCGTTAATTTTAGGCCTGGAGGAGTGAAAGTATGGTAGCATGGTAGAGAATGTTTGGTTTCTTTCAGGTATTGTTGGCCAAATTCTGAGACCGGGTTGTGTTAATGCGTTAAAATACAGGTTTGTTCCGTCTTTTTTTGTAGGATCTGGAGTTATTCATGTTTCCCAATTGAAAGTCTTGAGGGGTGACAGAAATAATTGGTGATTAAGCATTTTCTAAATATACCTGCTGAGTTTTGTCTGCTGTTACCCAAATAATGATAATTAAACAAATATTTGCAAATATGAGAGATGTAAAAGAGTTGCTATGTTTTACTATCAGATATGTCGGATTAGTATTGTTAAGGCACCTGTTATTAATAGTTTGAATTACAGTGTTAAGTATTGAATCAAATGTAACCTTGTGTTTTTTGGGGTGTAGCTTTA
>DHQK01000289.1 GCA_002411085.1 Marinilabilia sp. UBA5340
GGTACTTTATGGACAGACACTTTTTAGGAAGTTGCTTCAATTTGTTGACAGGAATAGATACTTAAAAACCACAAAACATTCTATATTTGCATAAAAAGACTCTATTGTCTTTGTTTTAAACAAAATTTTATGTCAGAAATTTCCAATCACTCCCCCAATCGGGTAAAACACCTGGTAGAACTGGTCGCCGGGCTGTTGGAAAAACAAAACGGACGAGCGCTTTACGAAAAATATGTGGACGATATCGAGAAAGTATCTCCACTGGAGGTGGTACTGTTGTTTCACGAAGTGATGAAGCTCAGTTACCCCATCGAAGAGATAAAAACAGCGGTAAACAAGTCGTTAAACCTTATGTTTAAGGCCATCGACAGCTATCCGTCCATTGAACCGGAGCCGGCCTCCTACCTGGGAACTCTGAAACAAAACAACGCACGGATGGAAGATCTCCTGAACCGTTTAAAACCGCTGGTCAGGAATATCAATGATGCACCCGGAGATGTCACCTCAAAGGAAAAGGCAGCAAAAATCGTGGAAGAACTGCTTCAATTTCGGCAGCATTATGTGCAAAAAGAGAACCTGCTTTTCCCGTTAATTGAACAGGAAATGCCGGAACATAAATGTCTTCAGATTATGTGGTCGTTTCACGATGACATTGTACGCAACCTGAAGTCACTCCGGGAATTATTAACGGGGGGCGACTTTGATAAAAACCGGTTTAACCGACTCTGCGGAGACATTTTCTTCAATATGCTGGCCATCAAGTTCAGGGAAGAAAAAATACTCTTTCCGGTGATGCTCCAGAAAATCGGATCCGAAAAATTTGACCTTCTCATCCCCGAAAGCATGGAACTGGGCTGGCCCTATATCCCCCCATCGAACCCCGAAGTCATAAAGCCATCAGCATCAGCAAACAACGGAAAGATTGATCTGGACACCGGGGCGCTGACTCCCGAACAAATCATGTTGCTTTTCAACCACCTGCCGGTGGACATCACTTTTGTGGATGAAAACGACGAAGTCCGTTATTTCTCTACGCCTCCGAAACGTGTTTTCCCACGCACCAAAGCGGTAATTGGCCGAAAAGTGCAAAACTGTCACCCACCTGAAAGTATTGATGTGGTAAACAAAATTGTGGCCTCTTTCAAAAGCGGGGAAAAGAGCAACGCTGATTTCTGGATCAACATGAAAGGAGAAATGATTCTGATCCGCTATTTTGCTGTGCGCGATGCAGAAGGAAACTACCGGGGCACAGTTGAAGTTACCGAAGAAATTGGAGATATTCAGAAACTGGAGGGCCAGAAACGACTGCTGGACTGGTGAGCAGAAATGTTTGAAGCATTCTGGAATTTGAGGCGGGATATTAGATATTAGAGGTTAGAGGGTGACGTTAGAGGTTAGAAGTTAGAGGCTATACTTTAGAGGATGGAGAGTTAGAGGTTAGTTGAGAAAGAGGCAGAAGGCAGAAGAAAGAATATTGACCCAAAAGACATCGTTTCAACATTCTAAAGAAAGTTTTACCTGATCAGAAAAAATCTAACTGCATGCAATAAAATCATCAACAAACAACAAAAAATCAATCAACCATGAGCGAATTACTGAACAATTCATTTTACAGAAAAGAGAAGCTGAAAGAGCTGATTCTGAAACTACACGAAGGCAACAACCCGGTAGCAGTTCGCAACGAACTCACCGAGACTTTGAAAAGCATCCCTTACGGGGAAGTGGTAGAGGTAGAGCAGGAACTCATAGAACAGGGTCTGCCTGTAGAGGAAGTTCTGCGCCTGTGCGATGTACATTCGGAAGTTCTGGAAGGAAATGTGGACTTATCCACCATGAAAGAGATCCCGGAAGGACACCCTGTTGATACACTTATCCGCGAAAACAGGGAGCTCACAAAAACATGCGACCAGGCCCGGGAAATTTTTGACCGAATCGACAAACAGGGAGAAACAGGCTTTCAGGAGCATTTGCTATCGCTCAAGCAAATTTTCAACAACCTTATGGATGTGGACAAGCACTATCAGCGCAAAGAATACCTCATCTTCCCCTATCTGGAACAAAAAGGAATCACCGGTCCGCCTAAAGTAATGTGGGGCAAGCATGACGAAGCCCGCGAACAACTAAAGGGATCTATTGAAATACTCAATGCCGATGGACTCACTCCTGAAGACCTGATGGCTTCGTATGACATCCTGATAAAAAGTGCGCTCAACAACGTGAGCGATATGGTAGGCAAGGAGGAAGAGATTCTTTTCCCCATGGCGCTTGACCAACTTACCGAAGCTGAATGGTATCAGGTGTATAAACAGACACTGGAAATCGGGTACTGCCTCATTGACCCGCAAACCGAGTGGAAACCGGAACTGGGCGAAGAAGAAAAAGACGAAAAAACCGTTACCAATATCGACGGACGCATCCAGATGCCTTCCGGTAGTTTTTCGCTGGAAGAATTGGTGAAAGTCTTCAACACCCTTCCGGTGGACATCACTTTTGTGGATAAAGACGACAAGGTGAAGTTCTTCTCCCAGAATGCTGACCGAATATTTACCCGCAGCCGTGCCATCATCAACCGTGATGTGCGATACTGCCACCCACCGGCAAGCGTTCACATCGTTGACAAGATTGTTGATGATTTCCGAAGTGGTCGCCAAAGTCATGCTCCTTTCTGGATTCAGATGCGTGGCAAATTTATCTACATTCAGTATTTCGCTTTGCGCGATGATGAAGGCAACTACCTGGGAACCCTGGAAGTTTCACAGGATCTGACAGAGCTGCGCAAACTGGAGGGGGAACAACGGATTTTGAATTACGAATCGTAGCGTAAAGACGCACAATTGTGCGTCTCCATCAATAATAGGATAAATCGTTAAATACCAAACCACATGGATCAAAAACTGATAATAACACCAAAAACCAAGATACTCCAGCTCATTGAAGCATATCCAGAATTGGAGGACCTGCTTATAGAAGCTGCACCGGCATTTAAGAAACTAAAAAATCCGGTCCTGAGAAAAACGGTGGCTAAAGTTGCCACCGTACAGCAGGCAGCGACCATTGGGAACCTGAAAGTTCAAGAACTGGTGAACCGATTGAGAGCTAAAGTCGGACAGGATGCCTTTTCCGAAGATGGAGAAGGTGGATTAACCATTAAGTATGATCAACCCGCCTGGCACAACGCATCAAAAATCACCAAACACCTCGACGCCCGCCCTATGCTGGACGCAGGGGAAATGCCTGTTCATCAGGTGATGGCCGATTTAAAAAGTTTGCCGAAAGGAGAAATTTACGAACTGACAGTTCCTTTGCTGACGATCCCGCTTATTGAAAAAGCTGCCAGTCTGGGCTTTGACCACTGGGTGGAGAAAAAAGAAGAAGATCTGTTTATTATTCGGTTTCTGCAGGATCAATGATCTCAAGTTCTCAACTATTGCATCTGCTATAGTCTGATGAAACGAGCATGGCAATGATTGCCTCAAAAGAACATGTATAAATTCTTACATGCGAGTTCCATCAGACCAATAACTTAGATAAATTTCATACTGATGAATCATTATTCTCTTATAAAAGAAGAAAAATGATCACGATCAACCATTTGTCGATATTTGCGAACAATATTTTTATAATCCTCCCAGGTGGGACGTTTTAAACGAGGATCCCGAAGTAAAGCGGAAGGATGATAAACAGGCATTGCCAGGCGGTTGCGAACGGTGAGCCATTGTCCATGCTCCCGTGTTATGCGATGATGGTTCCCCGCCATATTTTTTAAGGCCGTAGCACCCAGTAGCACAATAATTTTTGGATCCACCATTTCTAATTGTTCATAAAGCCACGGCAAACACGCCTGAGTCTCCTCAATGGCAGGGATTCGGTTATTGGGAGGCCGGCATTTGACAATATTGCTGATAAAAACATGCTTTTCACGGGAGAACCCGCAAGCGGCAAGAATCTTATCCAGCAGCTGACCTGATGGCCCAACAAAGGGACGGCCTTTAAGATCCTCAACCTTACCGGGACCTTCACCAATAATAAATATTTCGGCATTGGGATTTCCCTCTCCAAAAATTACATGATTTCTGGTTTTAGAAAGAGTACAGCGGTGGCAATTTAATATTTCAGCTTTTAACCGATCGAAACTGGCCGACATAGACAAAAATTCAGATTGCTTCTTGACTTATGCAATGAATTAACTCTTATAGAATTCGACAAACAATAATGTCAATCAAAACGAGGCCCTCAAAACTTCGAAGGCCCCGTTTTTTTTTGAACATGAACAACAATCACTCTTCCATATCTTTCAACTTATCTTCGATATTTTTGAGCGATTCTCTCAGATTTTCGGCCTGTGCCCGCAGCATCTTCGCCTCATCCTTTTCACTCATACCCACGCCCATCCAGGGAGTGTTTGCAGCAGGCACATCTATGCCTGCTCCGTAACTGCGTCGAAATCCGAAGCCATGACCAAAGCCGCCTCGACGTCCCATTCCAGGACCGCGACCGACACCTTGTCCGAATCCTTTTGTAAATCCAGGTGTATCATATCCACCACAAAACCCCATTGTTCTTCCGGTCATGGCACCTTGTCCCATGGGTCCGGTTCTGTCTCCTTTTGGCATTGTCTCAGGTTATTTCAATTATTTTCAACTGTTTACCCTGGTAAATCAAAGAAATTCTCAGAAAACTTATCAAAATCAGGAAAGAGCAACCATGAAACCTACTCAATAACATAGATTACTAGTACAAAGCTAATACAATAAATCAAAATGAACAATGGTTCATTTTGATTTATTTTGAAATACCAGATATCCTACAACAAAAACAATCTTTTATCCATCTTACAACCCGAATTTGTATCATTGTGTAGAATTGAAAATTTCCACAGATTTTATATTTTTACCAATCACAAAACACACACAACTATGAAAAATCTATTCACTTTTATTGCTCTTTTGGCAATAATCCCGGCCTTTTCGCAACAGAAAAATCCAAATCCATGGGTCATGGCTCCGGATACGAGTATTGAAGTCACTTACAAAAACCCGGTAATTCCAGGATTTTATCCCGACCCCAGTGTATGCAGAGTGGATGATGACTACTATCTGGTGAACAGCACTTTTGAATATTTTCCGGGGGTTCCGGTATTTCACAGCAAAGACCTTATCAACTGGAAACAAATCGGACACTGCATCGAGAGAGAAGGACAAATAAATGGAGAGATCAATATCTTCGCCCCTACTATCAGGCATCACGAAGGCACTTTCTATATGATTACCACCAACGTTACTCATGGCGGCAATTTTTTTGTAACAGCCAAGGATCCTGCCGGTCCCTGGAGTGATGCTATTTGGGTGGACATGCCCGAAATTGATCCAGACCTGTTCTTCGATGAAGATGGCAAAGCTTATGTAATTACTTCAAAATTTGAGCTTGCAGAAATTGATATTGAAACAGGCAAACTTGTAAGTGAACGTCACAAAATTTGGAACTCAACCGGAGGCCGATATCCCGAAGCACCTCATATCTATAAAAAAGACGGTTTTTACTACCTGATGGCTGCAGAAGGAGGAACTGAAGAGGCCCACATGGTGACTATTGCCCGGAGCCACAATATCTGGGGCCCTTACATCGACAATCCGGCCAATCCCATAGCCACTCATGTGAATCATGCCGGAATGGGAAAACCTATTCAGGGAATAGGTCATGCAGACATCATCCAGGCCCACGATGACAGTTGGTGGATGGTACTTCATGGGTATCGAAGTGTAACAGGTTATCCTCCCCACCATATCCTGGGACGTGAGACCTGCCTGGTTCCTGTTAGCTGGCCGCAGGGCGGATGGCCGGTAGTCAATGGTAACGGTTCGGTCAATGTGGAAATGAGGCACCAAACTTTGCCTTTGGTTCCTGTGAAAGAGAAATCAGGTCGCACAGATTTTGACTTCCCGAAACCGGGACTGGACTGGAACTACATTCAACCACCCCAACAGGATAACTTTCTGTTCGATGCCAAAGAGGGCCATCTTATAATTACAGGCTCCGAACTACAAATCGGAGAAAAAGGCAATCCCTCATTTATTGGTCGCAGGCTCACCGATATTCAATTTTCGGCCACCACCAGATTGCTATTTGATCCGAAAAAGGCAAACGAAGAAGCAGGTATGACTCTGGTCAACAATGGCTCGCATTTCGACATCATGATACAAAAGGAAAATGAGAAGCGACTATTGATTGTAAAACTTCAGTTTGGACAAACCATATATCGATCAACGCCTGTAGAATTATCCCCTGGTTATGTTGACCTCAAAATTGAAGGTAACGGACCGGAATTTATATTCTCTTATGCCCAGAAAGGAAACGATTTTAAAACGATCGAAAAAGCAGATGCCAGATTTATCAGTACCCAAACGGTAGGTTGGTTTACCGGGGTCTGTGTGGGGCTTTATGCTACAGGCAACGGACAAAGATCTGAAACCACGGCAGTTTATGACTGGTTTGAATACAAGGGAATTGAATAGCGATTTCTTTCACAAAATACTTTACAAGTCACTTTTTTTAACTGTTTAAATTTTACACAGAGAATAAAATCACAGTTCTTATATGCTGTCTTTCGATCACATAGCATTGCACGCATTGTGAGCATACCAATTGAGTAATCCCAAAGAGAAAACAGAATAATTTCCCTCTGTGACGCTCTGTGATACCTCCGTAATACTCTGTGTAACTAAAACATATTAAACAAGGATTTATTTCTTTTTTATTTTATATTACACCACTAGCCCAACGGGGCTTTGCTGAAAATGATTTCACTTAGATCCACAGAGAAAACAAAGAGATACTCGGAGCCAAAAACTTTACCTGTCATGAAAAAATCTATATCCCAAATTCGCATCACAGCAGCCATATTATTTACAATCGTAGGGTTAACGTCATTGATGGCCTGCTCCGATGACAACTCTACAAGCACAACCCCGGAAATAACTCTTTCTGGTACCGAATTTCTTTTCCCTTACGGAGGGGGCACTGAAACATTAACCATTGAAACAAACATTCATTTGGAGTTAAACAACACTGATGCTGACTGGTGCACGGTAACCCGGGACAAAGCAGAAACGGATGATATGATGCAATACACCATTACCGCAACAGCCAACACAAATACTGACAGCCGTTGGACTAGCATCACCCTTCTTGGAGCGGATTATGTTCGTGACATCAAAATAATACAAGCCGGAGCAGAACCATCATTGGAAGATGAAGAAGAAACAGACATTGTAGAAGCAGATGCCAGCCCGATCATCAAAAAACTGGGGTTGGGATGGAATCTGGGCAACCAGCTCGACGCCCATAGCAACGGTCTTTCCAATGAAACCATCTGGGGAAATGACAAAACAACGCAGGAAGCATTTGACAAGATTGCTGAAGCAGGTATTCATTCGGTTCGGATTCCCGTAACCTGGCTGGGACATATTGGCGAAGCTCCAGATTACACCATCGAAGAGAGCTGGCTCAACAGAGTGGCTGAGGTCGTTGGATATGCCGAAAATGCAGGTCTCAACGCCATTGTCAATATCCATCACGACGGGGCTGACAGTCATTACTGGCTCGACAT
>DHQK01000227.1:0-1804 GCA_002411085.1 Marinilabilia sp. UBA5340
GTTCATCAGCTAATTATTGAACCCTCATCACGGAAAATCATCACAGTTGTTGTATCTTCGCACAAAATTCAATACAAATTAGTTATGACGCACAGAGCCGGTTTTGTAAACATTATAGGAAACCCCAACGTAGGTAAATCCACTTTGTCGAATGAATTGATTGGCGAACGATTATCTATTATAACATCAAAAGCACAGACTACGCGCCATCGTATTTTTGGCATTGTAAATAAGGAAGATTATCAGATTGTATTTTCTGATACTCCCGGCGTACTCAAACCCAAATACAAGCTACAGGAGTCAATGCTCCATTTTTCCAAATCGGCGCTGTCGGATGCAGACATATTATTATATATCACCGATACCGTAGAAACTCCGGACAAAAACAATGAGTTTCTGGAAATGGTTAAGAAAAGTGACATCCCTGTTCTTTTGGTCATCAATAAAATCGATCTGATTCAACAAAAAGAGCTGGAAGAGCTGGTTGACTTTTGGAAAAAAGAGATTCCAAAAGCAGAAATATACCCGATGTCAGCACTTCATAAGTTTAACATTCAAAATCTTTATGACAGGATTGTAGAACTCCTGCCCGATTCACCTCCGTTTTTCGACAAAGACGCGCTTACAGATAAGCCGGAACGCTTTTTCGTATCCGAAATCATCCGGGAAAAGATATTACTGAATTATCAGAAAGAAATTCCCTACTCGGTAGAGGTAGAAGTACAAGAATTTAAAGAAGGCCCTAAAAGGACAGATATCCGCTGTGTAATTCATGTAAGCAGGGATTCTCAAAAAGGTATCATTATAGGACACCAGGGAAAAGCCTTAAAAAAACTGGGCATAGATGCACGAAAAGAAATTGAGCTTTTTCTTGGCAAACAGGTATATTTGGAGCTGTACGTAAAGGTATCGAAAGACTGGCGTGATCAGGATAACTTCCTGAAGAATTTCGGATATGAGAAGTAGTCATGATTCCACCTGAAAGTCAATCATTTTTATTACTTTTGCGCGCTTTTAAAATACGAAAAAGACAAATAACACATTATAGAATATGGGGAATATCGTAGCCATAGTGGGAAGGCCAAACGTTGGTAAATCAACGCTCTTCAACAGACTTACAGAATCTCGTCAGGCCATCGTTGACGAAGCCAGCGGAGTAACACGTGATCGCATTTATGGAAAATCGGAATGGAACGGCGCACGTTTTTCAGTAGTGGATACTGGCGGATATGCCATTAACTCGGAAGATCAGTTCGAGAATGCAATCCGGGATCAGGTATTGATTGCCATCGAAGAAGCCGATGTCATCCTTTTCGTAGTGGATGTAAGCACAGGAATTACCGATTATGATGAAGCCGTGGCTGAAATTCTTCGCCGAAAAGCAAAGAATGTAATCATAGCGGTAAATAAAGTGGACAATCACCAACAAATACCGGAAGCTTCTTATTTTTATTCCATGGGCCTCAGCGATTTGTTTCCCATATCAGCCATAAATGGAGCCGGCACAGGAGAATTGCTAGATCATCTGGTGAAAATCCTCCCGGAAAAAGGAGAAGAAGAAGATCTTGAATTACCTCGTTTTACAGTTGTGGGACGTCCCAATGCTGGTAAATCCTCTCTCATTAATGCGCTGATTGGCGAAGAACGCAATATTGTGACTCCGTTGTCGGGCACTACACGTGACAGCATCTTTACCCGCTACAACAAGTTCGGTCATGATTTCTTTCTGGTGGATACGGCGGGTATTCGCAAAAAAGCCAAGGTGCATGAAGATCTGGAGTTTTATTCAGTAATGCGTGCCATC
>DHQK01000227.1:2056-19081 GCA_002411085.1 Marinilabilia sp. UBA5340
AAAGTTTTATTCGGTAATGCGTGCCATCCGGGCCATCGAAAATTCAGACGTCTGTCTGTTGATGATTGATGCCACCCGTGGATTTGAAGGGCAGGATCATAAGATATTTAGTCTGATAGAACGCAACCGAAAGGGAGTCGTAATTCTGGTAAATAAATGGGACCTTATAGAAAAGGAAAATAATACAGCAAAGGAGTTTGAAGAGGCCCTGAAAGCACAAACCGCTCCTTACACCGATTACCCGGTTATTTTCACCTCAGCAACAGAAAAGAAACGAATTTTCAAAGCATTGGAAGAAGCTTTGGCTGTTTATGAAAACAAGTCTCGAAAGGTTGGAACCTCCAAACTTAATGAGTTTCTGCTGCCAATCATTGAAAATTACCCACCACCGGCTAACAAAGGCAAATACATAAAAATAAAATACATTACACAATTGCCTGCGTCGGTACCCTCTTTTGCATTCTTCTGCAACCTTCCACAGTATGTGAAAGAGCCCTACAAACGATTTGTAGAAAACAAATTACGGCAAAAGTGGAATTTCTCGGGAGTCCCGATGAATATATTTTTCAGAAAAAAATAGCGAAAAGAGGCTGCGGGAAAGCGGCCTCTTTTTTAATCTTCTCTGAGATAAGACGCAACATTTAAAAAGTCTCTCCCAAATACTCAGGTGAGTTGCCATTTGTCCCGATATGCCCATTTCCCGATGCATCAATAACACTGTTCTGACCGATTTCGGAAGAGAAGAAAAGGGCAGGGTCATCTTCAACAGTCCCATCATATTGAGAAATCTCTCCTGTTGTCAATAATCGCTGATACCACGCCTGATGGGCAATGACGATACTGGCTTCTGAATACAAATCTCCCCTACCTCTTGATTCTGAGACTTCTTGTCCGCCCCAAAATAGTTGATTCGTATTCCCGGAATCATCCATTGGTGCAACACCTGCCAATTCTCCAACAGATGTCCCATTTACAAACAGCTCCAGCGTCGTATTGGCCACATCATACTGAAAGCATATAGTGTACCATTCTTCCTCCTGAAAAGCCATATCCACCTGAACTGATTTCCACCCACTCTTCTGACACCACGCATGAATTCCGGAATTAGTAATCTGGATAGCAATATCCCCCTCCTTATCAGCCCATGCATATCCTCTAAAGAAATGCCAACCGCCATCAGCGCCTGTTCCTGCAGGCATTTTCACTTTTTCGATAACAGCCCAGTCAGAATTATTTGTGAAATTTTCAAATGTTCCAAAGCTTACATAATCTTCTTCTGAAGCTAAAAACTGAACAACATTAATCCCCTCGGGCATATTATTTTTAAAGTCCCACACAGGAACTCCCCCCTGAATACTCAACACCTGTCCTTCTGAGCCACCCGGGATAGATTGAAGCTGATCACCATCAAAATAAAGCAAATCACCGGCATTGAGGTCAGCAGGCAAATCGGCTGAACTTCCTGATTGCTTAGCATACATTGCATAAGGAACACTCAACAACTGACTTACACCATTAATCGTGTAGTTTGTTCCTCCTTCAATATCGGTTTGAGTTTTTATAAAATAAGTATCTGCCCCCCAATCAATGGAGGAAAAATCATCTTCGGTAGTTCCGGCACCAATCTCTATACTCACCAACCCATTAGCATTGGTAGATGATGTCTGGGTTTCGGTATAAACCGATGGACCATCAGCGACTCCCTGAAGAATACTGATTTGCATTCCAACAGTCTGATTTGCAACCAATACTCCTGAAGCATCCCGAATAACGGCCTGATAGCTCATTTTCTGAGGAACTTGTGCAAACAATTCCACTGCCAAAGACCCAATTAATAATATGGTAGATATCCGTTTCATAATCAATTTCTTTTTGTCGGGAGCAATACCAATAAATATCAGAACTCCAGGTTGTTTTTTATCCAGTTATTTTTTCAAAATTTTAAAAGTCCTGATTTCCGAAGCACCCTTTTCGGCATTAAAAACCTTCAAAAAATATGCGCCAGCTGCAAACCGTTCTAAGTAAATTTTTTTTCGAAATACACTAACAGCATCGGAATGCAGAAGATTCCCCTGAGCATCAAAAAGCTGACAAAACCAATTTTCCGACTTTGAAAAATCGTCAATTGTCAGATACAAAAATTCTGACACAGGATTTGGAAAGACCGATAAACTAAGGTCAACGTTCTTCATCTCTGGCAATTCGGTAACTACCGAAATTTCATAGGGTTGATGTACTCCTTCGAAAAGTACTCCTTGCGTTGCCTCATGTGAGGTAAAAAAAAGTTGTCCAACAGAATACCCAACAGTGCCGTCTACACCGGCAGCTTCTCCGCCAGATACCGGAATGACTTCCTGGGCAAAGGACAATTTCAGTAATCCCCACACAAGAAAAAGGGAAAATCCCCATCTTTTTTTGTACTTCATAGGTAAATGTTTAGTAGATAAAATGAACCATTGTTCAACTTTAATAGTTAAACATCTTATATCCACACTCTTCACCTATTCATAGCGTGTGTTCATCAACTTTTTACTACCTTTGTCTATATTATTTCTAAATAACAACGACCATGCATATATCCCCGTCAATGAAAATGTCGGATCTGGTACAGTCAGACTTTGAATTACTGGCGGTCCTGCAACGCCTTAAGATACCATTTGGTTTTAAAGACAAAAGTGTGAAAGCTGTGTGTGAAGAACAGGGAATAGACCTTGATTTCTTTCTGAACCTGGCCCGATGGTATCATGAAAGGGATTTCTTTCCCGGAGAGACATTGATGAACCATCCTGTTAAATGGCTGGTAAAGTACCTCCGAAGCACCCACTCTTGCTATATCGATTATCATATTCCCCGGATTGAACATGAAATCATACAAATGGAAACAGTAGATCAATCGGAGGGTCACAACATGCAATTGATGCTCAAATTCTTCAGGGAATACATATCAGAATTCACGTCTCACATACAATTGGAGGAGGAGCAGATTTTTCCCTACATCCTAAATCTGGAAGAAAACCTTCAACGGGATCAACCAGACCCTGGGTTTCTTGAAAAAGCAAGAGGTTATACCATCAGGGATTTCCTGGAGGATCACAGCGATATTGAAGAGAAACTGGTTGACTTGCGCAACATACTCTTGAAATACCTGGCACCCCCCTCAGATAACTGCCTGTTCACCAATGTATTGATAGAGATTTTCAGATTGGGAAATGACTTAAATGATCACACTATACTCGAAGAAAATGTATTGATTCCTCAGGTTATCAGACTGGAAGAAGAATTTCACAAAAAATTTCCCCGGAAGTAAACGATTATGGCCAAAGTACTAATTGCAGAAACATCCTATCTGGTTCGCAAAGGTCTGGTAAGCTTACTGGGACAAACAGATGGGGTTACGGAACTGAAAGCTGCCGGGCATCCCGACACTATCATCCTGACGATAAAAGAATTCAGTCCGGACATACTCCTACTCAACAGCACCATACAACTTCCGGTCTCGCATGATGAGCTCATCGCCAGGTTACACGAGCGTGCCCGTATCATATATATTATCAACACCCCGCTCCCGGAAGACAGTCCGGCCCACCAAATAAGCGTATTTGATACCAAAAATAAATTGACCGAAAAGATCAGTCATCATCTGAAGCAATATGAATCGGCCTCCGAAGAAAAAGAAGATACAGAGGATTTAACTCCTCGTGAAAAACTAATCCTCAAACATGTAGCTTTAGGATTTACCAATAAAGAAATTGCAACCAAACTATTTATCAGTGCGCATACGGTAATCTCGCATCGCAAAAATATAACCAGAAAGCTAGACATAAAAACTGTTTCGGGACTCACTGTTTATGCACTGATCAATGGAATCATAAAGATGGAAGATATCCAGTAGCAGAATCCATTCCCTTTTCTATCTTTGCAAAATATGAACGAGGACAACAAACAACTATTGTGGGAGAAAGTACCTGTCAGTGAGCGTTTGCTCGCCGGTCTGGTAGATATAATTATTGCCATTTTACTTACCCTGTTCCCAAAAATCGGGTGGATGTTTGGACTGATTTATCTTCTGGCAAAAGATTCACTTTCCTTTCTGAAGGGGCAGAGTTTTGGAAAAAAACTATTCAACCTTCGCACTATTGCCTTACCCCATTACGCCTCACTCACGGGATGGCCGGAAAAATCAATTATTCGGGGATTGGTACAGATTATCCCCATTCTCAACCTTGTTGATCTTTATTATTTGATCACTCAAAAAGTGCGAATTGCCGATAGATGGGCTGAAACACGTGTAATCAGAAATCAGGATTGGGAGGCCAAAGGTAACTCAATGTAAAAAATAGTCCCTTTTCCGGTTTCAGTCTCAAACCAGATCCTGCCTCCTGCACTTTCTAAAATTCCTTTTACAATGGCAAGCCCCAGACCACTTCCACTGGTCTTCGTTGTGAAATTGGGCACAAACATCTTATCGCGAATTTCTTCGGGAATTCCCTTCCCGTTATCTTCAATTTTGACAATAACAGCGTTTCCCCGAGTGTTCGTGGAAATAACAATCTTCCCCTCCCGATCGCGTGGAATAGCCTGTACCGCATTATTAATCAAATTATTAAATACCCCCAGCAGCTGTTCTCCGTCTGCATGGACGATTACTGGCTCGTTTTCAAACAAGGTACTAATTTTCACATTCTGCGTATTTGAAAAGAGTGTCACGCTACTTCTGATTTTCTCTGTCAGGTCAAGATCTTCCCTCCGGGCTGCGGGCATCTTGGCAAAATGACTGAACTCAGTGGCAATAGATGAAAGTTTTTCAATCTGCTCGATAAGCGTGCCGGTGACCCTTTTCAGATAACTGTCGAAATCCTCCACCTGGTCATTCCATGCACGTTGCAAGTACTGTATATTAAGTTTCATGGGAGTTAGGGGATTCTTTATTTCGTGCGCAATCTGACGGGCCATCTCGCGCCAGGCAAGTTCTCTTTGAGTCCGGGCCAGTTGCGAAGCACTATCGGCAAGTTCATCCACCATTCGATTGTATTCTCCCACGAGACTCCCAATTTCGTCTTTCCCCTGGTAGTCAATTTTATCATTGTGCTTATCAATTTTTAAATCGGCAAGCTTGTATTGAAGCACTTGCAATGGACGGGTTATCTGTCGGGAGAGAAATACTGTAATACCAATAATGATAAAGGAAAACAACAGGTAAAAGTTTACAACCGTCATCACTACCGACGAAACTTCCTCTCGTAACTCGTTATTGGCCACAAAATAAGGAACATTTACATAGCCCATCAGCATATCCTGACGATTGTAAAATGGCACATAGTAGGAACGAAAATCCAATTGACCAATGGTTTCCTGTCCCAGATAGCGGTTATCTCCCTGGTGGGCCAGCCTGAAAAATGCAGAGGGATTCATCTGCCCGCCTATCAATCCCTGTTCAAACAGCTCGGGGCGAGACGAGGCCAACAGAATTCCATCCGTGCCAAACAAATTAATATCACAAAAGAATACATTCGAAATGGTCTGAAGCTGAAAAGTAAGGTACTCCTCATTCCCCTGGGTCAATGGACCTTCAAGCCCAATTTTCGATTCCAGCTCAAGCAATACGGACTGCACCTTATCATTGAGTAATTCCTCGTGTTTATTTCTATATTGATCAACCGTATACAAAACAGTTCCTATGGCAACAATCAGCAGAATCCCAAGCATCAAACCCACAAATGACAGCTGAATGCGCTTCTGAACCGACAAGCGAAAAGAGAATGAAACAGATCCAAGTCTAGCAATACCGGTAAGCATCAGACCGATAACAAAAAAGAAAATAAAAAACACCGAAAAGGCAATAAAGATTTCAGAGATGGTATTGTCTTTACGGGTAAGGATCACAAGTGTATCGGGTTCAGGTTTAAACAAGACATGAGAGAACCCATCCTCTTTAACAAGCTGAGTTTTGCTGCCCTCAAAAGTCATCTGCCTGAAATTTCCATGATAATCATAATCGCCGGAGCGACGTACCAACCGCCCATTCACATATTTTGCATAAGAATAATCATCAAAAAGTGCCAGGCGGTCTTGTTCTTTCTGACTAATCAGAAGTTCAGGATACCCCAAACCTTCAAAGTAGGGTTTTGACTGAAGCTCCACAAAAAGCGTGGTTTCCAGAGGATGCCCTTCAAAAAAACGGAATACTCCAAGATAGGAAACCCTGCCATTGTCATTGTTGAGGTAATAAAAATTGTCGCACCCATCAACCGGCTGTCCCTGATTTCCAAGGGTGGAAAAGAAATACTGATAACAGTTATACGCTTCACCAGTTTCTTCAAAAACAACATTCCCTCCGGGCCAGCAGGGAACAATCTGCATTTCGTAACGCCCCCAGTAACCATAAAAATAGTATTTCAGCAAATGATTCTGAACCGCCATCTGGTTGATATTGTTGCGCGCCAACAACTGTCGCAGAGGAGCATCTCTGAGAATCTGATCTTCAATATCAGCAAGATACATCTCAGCTACAGGATCTTCCTCCCGAAGCAATTGGTATGAAAGGTTTTCGACAAGCAATTCGCGTGTTGATTCCTCCTTACTGAGAGAAAGGTTGATCAGGACGCTGCCGGTAAAAATGGAAAAGAGGGTCACGATCCACAAAAACGTATTGTAGAAATGATGTAAACGATAATCGCGCCGCACCCATAACAATAACAATAAAACCAGACCGGCAAAAGGAATTGCCCAGTCTCCCGATCCATAGCCTATACCCCCTTTAAAAAACATGGTAAATAAAGCGGCCAGAATTATGATCACAGTCATTGTCCATCGCTCCAGCCTAAATAAAAAGAGGCGTAAAATTTTTTCGACAATCAGCAGGAATGAAAAAAACAAAAGTGCCAGAATTATGATTTTAACAATGGCAATTTCATCAATCTCTACCACCTTATAAAATACTGAAGGTTGCGAAGAGTGCTCCACCAGTTTATATACAAAACCCATTAGGTAAAGCATCCACGCTTGCAATCCTAAATTTCCAATAAAAAAACAAAGGCTTTTTACTATGTTTTTATCTGACCTGAAAAACGAAAAATCAGGCCATCGGAAAAACCTGAAAATAAGATAAGATGTAAGGAGTAAGAAGATGGTATATAAAAACAAGGCTCCCAGGGATGGCAAAAACCCGGACATAGCAAAGTGCATGGGAGAAAAAAGGCCAAGACCACGAAAGGCTGACATGCCCGAATGCCAAAAAACAAAATAATAAAAAAACCAAAAACTCAGGAGCGCCCCAAACAACCTGAAATTTATCCACTTATCCGACTTTCGTCTGTTCAGCCAGATCAATATCAGCCCCCAAATAGAAAAAACCGAAAGCAGATAGGCAAAGAGCACATATATTTCAGTGTGGTTACGTGTTTTCTGAACCTTCAAATCACTGACAGAAAAAAGATATTCTCCCTCAAGTCCGAAAACCGGCTGCCAAAGTGAATTCTGGTCACGCACTATACGCACTGAGGGCGACAACCCCGAAGGCAACACAAATTGATCGTGAAGATATTTATTTTGATACGGATAAGAATATTTGATCCGAAAAAGGCCAACAAGGGAGTAAGAATTATACCGAAAATGCTGAACAAGATAATAACCATTGTCAAGTTCGATAAAGGGCTGAGAAAAAAAGACCGGATGAATATCCTGCACCGGAAGCCGCTGATCGGACCAGGCTACCAGCTCATTATCATAATAGATGAGCATCTCATTTTCGGTTCCTGAAATAGAATCCATATATGCCCATGCAACCTCAGGCCGATCCAGCAAACTGTCAGGAAACTGTTTGAGCATAGTATTCAAAGACAATTGGCGTTCCTGAATGGCTCGCTCAATCTGCTGAACGTCGATTTTTCCCTTCTGATTTCCAGTCGTAAAGAATTCAAGCAACAACCCGGCAGTTGTTGCCACTACAAAAACAATCACCAAAAACCACCAAATTCTTTTTCCGGACATAAGGAAAATCAAGTTTTACCGATTAATTTGCCTCAAGTTAACAATAACCATGCAAAAAGTATCAATCATGATGATAAGGTTCATTTTTGAGAATGGTCATGGCACGATAAAGTTGTTCGGCAAAAATCAGCCTTACCATCTGATGCGAGAATGTCATCCGGGACAATGAGATTTTCCCATTGGCACGTTGGTATACCTCATCTGAAAATCCCCATGCACCACCTATTACAAATATCAGCCGACGGGCCCCGCCAAGCATCTGTTTCTCCATGTAGTCCGAGAAACCTCTGGAAGAAAACTCCTTTCCTCCCTCATCCAGCAAGATTAATTGATCTGAGTTTTCTACTCCTTTAAGTATCACCTCTCCTTCCAGTTGTTTTAGTGCCTCAGCTTTCATCTTTCCGGCATTTTTGATATCGGGCAAAATTCTCACTTCAAACGGGAGGTAGTGAGTTAACCGGTCAAAATACTGATTGGTTCCTTTTTGCAGCCATGACTCGGCAGTTTTCCCCACCATCAGGAGTAATACTTTCATGATTTCTTGAGTTTGAAAAGTTTCTGTGCACTAATATAATTCAAATTCCTGAAAACAAAGGCCCGCCCGGTATTTGAAGCGTTACAGATCAGCAAGAGTCAGGCGGAGCCATTCCTTCCCCTCCTCTAATATTGGCGTAATCCAGTTTCTCTGCAATCATTGTTTTGATCAGGGTAAAAGGGCTACTGAAATTAGATCTCCCATAAAAAACAGGTAACTTTGTGGTTTAATTTTTGCTTTATTATACATTTGTATAAGCAAAACAATCAAAAATGAAGAGTTTGAAAATAATTCTACCGGTTCTTATCTTTTTTTTCAGCATGTCTGTGCTTCAGGCCCAAACAGGCCCACTGCCAGCAGAAGTAGTAAAGGCAGTAAAGACAGGAGATGCAGAAGCCCTGAAACCATACCTCAACGCGAAGGTAGAACTCCTGTTGCCTGGCAAATCGGGGGTTTACAGCCAGGAGCAGGCGCATTTTATTCTAAAGGATTTTTTTGAAAACAACCAGGTGATCTCTTTTGAAGTACTTCACTACGGAAGCCGCCAGAGTGCCACCTTTGCCATAGGAGAATACAAATGTGCAGGCGAACGCTTTAGAATGTATTTTCTTATCAAAAGTAACAACAATAAAAGATTGATCCACCAGATAAGGATTGAACAACAAGACTAAAACAAATGATGAACGAATACCTTGAAACATTTATCGTCAATGCCCTGAATGAAGATGTGGGTGATGGCGATCACTCCTCCCAATCCTGTATACCAGCTGATGCTGAAGGCAAAGTACAATTATTAGTGAAAGAAGCTGGTGTTTTGGCTGGTGTTGATGTTGCCTTTGAAATTTTCAAATATTTGCAGCCCGACATAAAAATAAATCCTCTTCTGGGTGACGGAACACTTGTTCAACCAGGTGATGTTGCGTTCACCATCGAAGGAAAAGTACTCACATTGCTGAAGGGGGAACGACTGGTGCTCAACATCATGCAACGCATGAGCGGGATTGCAACCCAAACACGCGAATATGTGCAACTGGTAGAAGGATTGAACACAAAAATTCTGGATACCCGTAAAACCACTCCGGGAATGCGCTTCCTGGAAAAAGCTGCTGTTAAAATTGGTGGTGGGGAAAACCATCGCATGGGGCTTTATGACATGGTAATGCTTAAAGACAACCATGTGGACTTTGCCGGAGGCATCGAAAATGCTATCAAAACAGCCCAAAATTACCTCAAAGAGATTGGTAAAGATTTAAAAATTGAGATTGAAGTACGCAACATGGATGAGTTGCAACGAGTCTTGAATACCGGAGGCGTCCAACGCATTATGCTGGACAACTTCGACACCGGCACCACCCGTCAGGCGATAGAACTCATCAATGGGAAATATGAAACCGAATCTTCCGGAGGCATCACAAAAGAAACACTGCGCAGCTATGCAGAGTGTGGTGTTGATTACATCTCGGTAGGTGCACTTACTCATCAGATCAAGAGTCTGGACATGAGTCTGAAGGCTGTTTAGCCAAGCAACAGATATTGATCAAAACAGCAACTGACCTGATTTTTCACCATTAAAGCAGGTCAGTTTTTTTTAGCTTTTTAAAAAAGCAGCTTCTGTTGAACAACATATTCGAAGAATTTTCACGGATTTGAAAATTCCAAAAATTAATTATCATTAAACGGCCTCCGCTTTTTAATGTAGATGGTTACCGGAATAGCCAACAGTGCCATCCCAGCTGCAAACTTAAAGGTGGCTTCGTTGCCAAAATGGTCAAAACCATAACCTGCCACCAGCGTTGAAACAGAACCCAACAGAAAGTTACTGGTCATATAAAGTCCGTTTACAAAAGGTAAATGCTCTGTTTTGAGTTCATGAATAATAGCCAGAAAAACAGGGGTGGGTGCCAACAGGAAAAATCCCATCGCAATAAGCAAAGGAAAAGTAAAAAATCCCCTGAAGTAAATAAACACCATTAGTAATAAGGGAGAGATAATTGATACAATCAACAAAGTATTTTTTCGACCAATAAAATCGGAGATCGTTCCGGAAAAAAATGTTCCCGCCGCCCCCGAAAGATAAATCACTGATAAGGAAATACCGGCCATCCATCGCGACTCCCCGATACTTTCCATATAACCCGGCAAATAGTAGGTCAGACAACTTTTCATAAACCCCCGGGTAAGGGTAATACTCCCGATAATAAGCAAAACAGGGAGATACTTTCGGAGGGTATAAAAATAAGAAACAGACTGGTCTCCTTTTTTCACTTGTTTGCGCAAATCCACATGCCTGAACCTGACAAACAGAATTACAGAAGCCAGTAATCCAGCAGGAATCAGACGAAAAATACCCTCGAACCCCCACAAGTCAACAGCTCCGAGCACAACAACCGGACCTAAAGTGCGGGCCAGCTCTCCGCCCACCATATAGAAACTCATGCCACGTCCGGTACGGTTTCCCGATACATGTTTCACCATAACAGGTGTCGGCACATGAAACATAGTGGAACCAATTCCGGAAATCAGCATCAGCAAAACTAAAAATGAATAGGAAGGCGCCATCCCTATCAGGCTCATAGCTACAGCTGTGACAGTAGGTGACAAAATCATCAGGTAGCGAATACGAACCTTGTCGGCCAAAATTCCCACCAGAGGGTTAAAAAGTGTGGGTAAACGCTGAATGACAGACAGTAATCCGAAAAGCGTATAATTAATTGCCAGCTTTTCTATAATAAGCACCTGAACGGGTGCGAGAAAAGCAGTGTAAATATCATGAATATGGTGAGACAGTGAGATGAGTATGACATCCAGTGTCCTGAAAGATTTCAATGATTTAGGTTCCTTCATTTTGAATCAATAAAAAGCCCGGGACAATGCCCGGGCCGGTTTTATAGTCTCAGGCAAAATGCCTACCTGTTTTGTGCGTGAAGATTTAAGCTTTCAGATTCTTGATACTCTCGGTAAGCACCTGAATTTTGGCCTCTGCATCGGCCTGTTTCTTTTTCTCCATCTCCACCACTTTTTCGGGAGCATTTGCAACAAATTTCTCATTACTTAGTTTCCGTGTCACTCCGTTCAGGAATCCTTGCATACGCTTCAGCTCCTCTTCCAGCTTGGCTATTTCTGCTTCCGTATCAATGAGTCCCTCAAGAGGAACAAAATACTCAGATGACTTCACCAGGAAGGAAACAGCACCCGTCAGTTTCTCATCAGTCGTTTCGATAGCTTCAAGATTTGCCATCTTCTTCAACACCGGATCCATCTGCTTAAAGTACCCATCTTTTCCAGTCAGCACAATTACCTTAAGTGCCTCCCGTGGAGAAAGATTCTTCTCTTTACGCAGATTTCGAATGCCGGCAATGGCTTCCTTTACATATTCAAACTGATTGAGGAAAGTCTCATCATATTTCTCAGCCTTCGGCTGAAGGCTTATCATGATACTTTCACCATCTTTTCTTTCTGCTAAATGATGCCATATCTCTTCAGTAATGAATGGCATAAAAGGATGCAAGAGACGAACCAGATCATCAAAGAACTTCAGTGTAGAATGATAAGTTTTTTCATCAATGGGCTGCTGATAACCAGGTTTGATCAACTCCAGATACCATGATGAGAACTCGTTCCAGAACAATTGGTACACTTCCATCAAGGCATCGGAGATGCGGTATTTATCGAAATGATCGTTGATTTTCTCAACCGACTCCATCAACTTGTTTTGGAACCACTCAATAGCAATTACTGAACTCTCGGGCTGGTCAGTCCCAGCTGCCACATCCCAGTTCTTCACCAGTCGGAAAGCATTCCAGATTTTATTGGCAAAATTTCGTCCCTGCTCAGTCAGGCTCTCATCAAACAAAATATCGTTCCCGGCTGGTGAACAAAGCAACATCCCCATACGCACACCATCGGCACCATATTTTTTAATCAGCTCCAATGGTTCGGGAGAGTTACCTAGCGATTTAGACATTTTTCGGCGCTGCTTATCACGCACAATTCCTGTAAAATAAACGTTTTTGAACGGATAAGTTCCGCGATACTCATATCCGGCAATGATCATACGAGCTACCCAAAAAAAGATGATCTCAGGGGCAGTCACCAGGTCATTGGTGGGATAGTAATAATCTATCTCGTTGTTGTCGGGATTAAAACCATCAAATACGGTGATGGGCCACAACCAGGATGATGCCCAGGTATCCAGCACATCTTCGTCCTGCTTCAGATCATTCATGGTAAGATTGGCGTTACCACTCTTCTCTTTGGCTAATTTCAGCGCTTCCTCATCCGATTCAGCTACTACGTAACTCCCATCAGATAAGTAATAAACCGGAATGCGGTGTCCCCACCAAAGCTGACGTGAGATACACCAATCCTTCACATTCTCCATCCAGTGACGATAGAGATTCTTGAACTTTGGCGGATGAAAACGAACCTCATCTTCCATAACCGCTTTCAATGCGGGCTGAGCCAGCTCTGACATTTTCAGAAACCATTGTGTACTCAGTTTTGGCTCTATGGCAGCATCAGTGCGTTCGGAGTAGCCTACTTTATTGGTGTAGTCTTCGACCTTCACCATATTTCCTGCTTTTTCCAGGTCAACAGCAATTTTGTCCCGCACATCAAAACGATCTTCACCCACATAAAGTCCGGCAGCTTCACTCAATGTACCATCATCATTCAATACATCGATGCTTTCCAGATTGTGGCGCATCCCAATTTCGTAGTCGTTGATATCGTGTGCAGGAGTAATTTTCAAACAACCTGTACCGAACTCCATATCTACATACTCATCCTCAAGCACGGGAATGGCACGATTAATTAAAGGCACCAATACTTTTTTACCCACAAGGTGTTTGAAACGTTCATCATTGGGATTCACACAAACGGCGGTATCACCCAGGATGGTCTCGGGGCGGGTGGTGGCAATCGTTACGTACTCGTTTTCCTCCCCTTCCACCTGATAACGCACATAGTAAAGCTTCGACTGCACCTCACGGTAAATCACCTCCTCATCTGAAAGAGCTGTTTTTGCCGCCGGATCCCAGTTCACCATACGGATACCACGGTAAATATAACCTTTGTTATATAGGTCAACGAAGACCTTAATAACGCCTTCGCTGCGAACTTCATCCATAGTAAAACAGGTGCGATCCCAGTCGCATGAAGCACCCAGTTTTTTAAGCTGTTCGAGAATGATTCCACCATGTTTATCGGTCCAGTCCCAGGCATGTTTCAGAAATTCATCGCGTGACAGTGAATATTTGGAGATGCCTTCCTGTTGAAGCTTGTTCACCACTTTAGCCTCGGTCGCAATAGAGGCGTGGTCGGTACCCGGCACCCAGCAAGCATTTTTCCCTTGCATGCGAGCACGGCGCACCAGAATATCCTGAATGGTATTGTTGAGCATGTGTCCCATGTGCAACACTCCGGTAACGTTCGGTGGAGGTATCACCATGGTATAGGGTTCACGCTCGTCGGGGACAGACTTAAAAAACTCCTGTTCCATCCAGTAACTGTACCATTTTCCTTCCGTGTCGACCGGACTGTATTTGCTTGCTATTTCCATAATATAATCTGTCTTACTCCTGATTATTTTCAATTAAAGTGCAAAAATAACAAAAAGTCGCTGACCTTTAGCCTGATTTATTGATGAATCTTAGCAAGGCGACATTTGGATACCCGGAAATTCATGTAATCCAAATTCTGGCAAGCAAGCTTCAGAAGGAAACCAATCGATTCTCATGTGAGGGTATTTATCAGGAAATACCATTGGACAAGCCATTATTAATATTGTAAATTAAAGGCCACAACCCATCAACTCAAAAACACTGACTACCAGCCCATAAAGAAATGAAACAATCCTACAATCAGGCATTTTTAGATAAGCTGAGAGAAATAACAGAAGCAAATCTAAAAGACGACCAATTTGGTGTTTCCGAACTGGCTGAAAAGGTTGGTATAAGCCGCTCCACCTTATATCTTCGAGTTAACTCACTAACAAATAAATCAGTAAGTCACTTCATTTGCGAAACAAGACTTAAAGCGGCATTTGAATTACTCAGGGAGGGTTCACTCAATATTTCTGAAGTCGCATTTAAAGTTGGGTTTGGCAGCCCCACTTACTTTAGCAAATGCTTTCATGATTTTTACGGATTCCCTCCGGGTGAAGTTGGAAAAAGGAATTTCAATTCAAATCCTCACCACGGACTCCTTACCGGCCGAATGTCAGCTTTTTTTTCCAAACACCACCTCTTTCTTGTTGCAAGCATTCTGGTAGTGATGATAATCATTGCCACTATTATTGCACGGCCGTTAATATCCATCCATCAAGAATCAAATAAGTCAATTGCGGTATTACCATTCAAAAACCTGAATCAGGATACCGAGCTTCAATACTTCTCAGAAGGAGTGACCGAAAACATTCTCAACAGCCTCTCTTACATCAAAAAACTAAAAATAATTTCAGGCACTTCATCAGGCGCTTACAGGGAAACAAACAAATCTCTGCGCCAAATAGCGAAAGAGTTGAACGCATCATATATATTGGAAGGTAGTGTGCAGGTACAAAATAATTATATCAAAGTAATAGTCCAGCTAAACGATGCTAAAAAGGATCGTTTGATATGGTCCGAAATATTCAACCAGGAACTAAAGGACATTTTAAGCTTGCAAAGCGAAATTGCCAAACAAATTGCACAGGAGTTAGAGATAGTACTCTCCCCTGAGGAACAAAAAAAAATTGAAAAAGTATACACTGAATCGGCTGAGGCATACAACTTATATTTAGAAGGACGTTTCAATTATCATCTGCGAACAAAAGAGGGGTTCGAAAACAGCATCAGGTATTACCAGAATGCTTTGAAAATAGATTCCAATTTTTGCCTGGCTTATGCCGGGTTAGCTGATTCATATCTAACGGGCTCGTGGTACGACATTTTTCCGCCGGAAAAGTGCATCCCCAAAAGCAGAGAATCAGCATACAAAGCGCTTAGCATTCAAAAAAAACTACCAGAAGCCCATGCCACTCTCGGAGCAATCGCAACCTATTTCGATCATAACTGGCAAGAGGCAGAATATGAACTCCGGTTGGCCTTGAAGCTAAATCCAGGTTATCCCAGAGCATACAAATTGTATTCGGAGTACCTGGAGATCATAGGTCAGGAGGAACAAGCGCGCTATTATTTAAATAAAGCACACGAATTTAACCCCACTTATGTAAACATCATCTGGCTCAGTTATCTCTTTTACTTAAGGCATGGGCAGTATAAAGAAGCTTTACATGAATCGAATAAAATTTACAACCTAAACAACTTCGAAGAACAATATCTCTGGAGGAATTTTTTTGTACACATTCATCAAGACAATATGGATCAAGCCATTGCCGAATATCAAAAACTATTGTCTCTGATCGCCTCCGAAAAAGAAGCCCAACGGCTAATACAAATCTATTCAATCTCCGGGAAAAAAGCTGCTTTAGCCTTTATTGCAAAGCAAGAAGAAAAAGATATTCCGCTAAATTACAATTACAAACGATACAAGTACTACCACATTGCTATTTATCATGCTTTATCTGATGAAAAAGAAGCAGCCCTGGATTATCTTGAAAAAGCTTACCAAAATGGAGAAAAAAACATCAGAATGAAAACCGAAATGGCTTTCTCAAAATTAAAAAATGAACCAAGATTTATTGAGTTATTGAAGAAGATGAAGCAGTCAGACCAATAGAACCATATAAAACAAAAGGTTAGCAGCACCGATAGAATGATCTCCGGTATTTCTATATACAAACCAATACACAAAGACAATTAAGCACTTCTCAGATATTCGAATACCCCTGTTTTTTTATTAATTCTTTCTTAAAACACACGTTCTACTACTCGATTATTCTCTGAAAAAAAAACGAGAAAAACATAGCTGCAACTTTTAAAACATATATTAAAGATGCAGTTCAAAGTTTTAGCCTTCATAACCATATTTATTAGGTGCCTAACAAGGACTGTTATTAGCTTTATAATCAAAGGAAGGAGGTAAAAATACAAGAATGAAAGTCGAAAACTATTGTATCAATCTTAAACTTTACAGTGATGAAAGCATTTTTAATTCTATTATTCCTGTTGATTGGTACAGCAATCTCAGGACAAGAAGAAAAAACCATTGAATTGGGAGAAATCACGGTCACTCCGCCGAGATTCATGGGAGAAGAATATGCCGCCGAGAAACTGGCTGAAGCAGAAACGAAAACCATTAATGATTTTCTGGCTAAAAATGTAATTTATCCAGACCGCGCTAAATCATTATCCAGAGAGGGTATTGTCGTAGCTCAGTTTGTCGTAACAGAAACAGGAGATATTTCCAACATAGAAATTATCAATCCGGTTTTCCCCGACCTTGATGCCGAAGTCATCAGAGAAATAAGAAAAACCAGTGGCATGTGGCGTCCAGGCTCAAATAACGGACAACCTCTTGCGATGGTCAAAGAAGCTTGCGTTTGTTTTGAAATCGGCTTT
>DHQK01000046.1 GCA_002411085.1 Marinilabilia sp. UBA5340
AGTTCAGTGTGAAAGCAGTTTTTGAGTTCTTCAATGTTTTTACAAACAATTGCTGCTTTTGCTTCAATATCGGGCCGGTCATCAGGACTTAATTTGGGTAATACAGAACATTCCCCGATCCCGGAAATTTCCGGATTTTTTTCGTCCCACACTTTAATAAACCAACTGGGCTTCTCAGTAAGTACTCCTCTGGAGGTGCCTCCCGGAGTTTTAAAAACTAGTTTGTATGGTTGGAATGAGGCCTTTAGCATTTTGCGTTTTCTTTAAATTCCGTCATCATAGGAAGAAGATTCCTGTTCCGTAAAGGATAACAAATAGCAATGTTCCCACAGAAAGATTTCTGAGTTCGGGATCCAGTCTGGTTGAGGGTGAATCGGCACGAAAAACCACCAGGATACTTTTGAGGTAGACCGGGAGTGATAACAGTGTAATCCACGCTCCCTGTTCCGATTCGAAGGTGAGGAGCCATAACAGCATGGCAGCCCAGCCGCTGGTGATCAGTGTAAAATGGTACCAGGCAGCTTTTGTGCGCCCCATCATAACAGGCAAGGTCTTTTTCCCACTGTTTTTGTCACTTTCAATGTCGCGGATGTTGTTGAGATTGAGCACCCCTGTGCTGAATAATCCCACTGCCGTGGCCGGCAGCATCACGGGCCAGGACCAGTGTCCGGTGTGTAAAAAGTAAGTGCCGCCTACCCCCATAAGGCCAAAAAACAGAAATACATAGAAATCTCCCAGCCCCCTGTAGCCATAAGGATTTTGGCCTACTGTATAACGAATGGCGGCACCGATGGCACCCATCCCCATCAGGAAGAAAACAAAGGCATACAGGTGGTCGCCCCTAAGGGAAATATAAATGAGAATAAGTCCTGAAATCAATGCCAGAAAGGAGGTGATGAAAACAGCTCTTTTCATTTGTTTCAGACTGATAATTCCTTGTTGAATCATCCGTTGAGGGCCTTGACGTTCCTCATTGTCAGCCCCCGATACTGCGTCACCATAGTCGTTGGCCAGATTGGAAAGGATTTGAAGAAACAAGGTAGTGAGTGATGCCCAAAACAGAACAGGTAATCTGAAGGATTCGCTGTCAGCCGCAAGAAAGGAACCCATGAAAATGGTGGAGAGGGCGAGCGGTAGGGTTCTCAGGCGCATTGAAATAATCCAGGCTTTTATATTGGTCATAATTATTTGATATTGTATTTTGTTATCGGGGCAGCCTAAAAAATCAGGTGTCTTGAATTTTACTATTTTTAGGCATTCCTTTATGCTTTAAACAAATGGGAACAGGAATCGTTTTTAACGATCAAAAATACTTCTTTTTGAAAGAAGGGGCTCACAAAATTGCACGATTCTTTTTTTAATTCCCCGAGTAAGGGTTTTATAAAAAAATGTTGTCTATAAAGTGACAGAACCAATAAAGATGGAATTACCACGAACAGAAAAAGAGATTATTCGACTCATTGCCAAAGGAGATGAACAGGCTTATGAACAACTGTTTCGGTCGTGGTATGCCCGTTTGACCATGTTTGCATACAGATTTATTCAGGACAGGCAGGAAGCGGAAAATATTGTTCAGATTGTTTTTATCAAATATTGGGAAAAACGTAAAGAATTGAAAATTGAATCCCTGAACAGCTATCTGATGACGGCTGTGCGGAACAGTTGTCTGAATGAATTAAAGCGCAGACCTCATTTCTACTCTGTGGATGATCAGATCAATCTTTCTGGAGAAGAGGAGGATACAGATGTTGATCAGGAGCTTTTGACGCGTATTCATCAGGTGATTGACCAGATGCCGCCACAACGACAGAGGATATTTAAGATGGGACGCTTTGAGGGACTCAAATACAAAGAGATTGCAGCACGGCTTGGAATTTCGCATAAAACCGTAGAGGTGCAAATGGGGAAGGCGCTCAAAACGCTGAGAGAGATTTTTAATCCCCAACAAAAATCGAAAGTTTAACCAGAATTCTTTTGGGGCGATCGGATAAAAAACTGACCAGCTCTGTTTGCAGGTTGAATTACAAGATGACTAAAGGAAATTAATATATAAAGAAAATGTCAGAAAAAGGAAGAAATATTGATTGGGAACTGGCTGCACGAATCCTGAACGGGGAAGCTGATGAGATTGACCAGGGTTTGCTGAATCAGTGGCTAAATGCTGATGATTCCAACCAGGAAGAGTGGGAAAATCTGAAGGAAGCCTGGAACAAGGGAGGGGAGTCGCTTTTGATGGCAGATATTGATACAGATGCTGCCTGGAATAAAGTGCAGCATTTTACCAGGGAGGAATCCGGGGGGATGCATTCACAGCGTTCACGCTTTAGTCCTGTACGGGCGCTGGCAATGGCAGCCTCGGTAATTGTCTTGTTGGGCTTGTCCTGGTTTTTCCTGATTAACTCTCCAGGAGAAAAATCTTCTCTCATTGTCTCTAATACTACTCGCGAAGAGATGGTTCTTAGCGATGGGAGCAGGGTGACGCTCAATAATCATTCCCGGTTTTCCTGTGAGCAACCATTCCGCGAAGAGGAAAGGATTGTAAAGCTGGACGGAGAAGGCTTTTTCAATGTGGAAGGTAACAAAGAGCGTCCTTTTATTATTCATACCGGAGAAGTGACCATCAGAGTCACCGGGACAAGCTTTAACGTGCGGGCCTATCCAAATCTGGATATTACCGAAGTTGCTGTTTTGGAAGGTCGGGTAGAAGTAGTGCCCGCTTCTTCGGACGAGATGGTTGTGCTGACGCAAGGACAAACGGCATTCTTCGATCGCTCCAGCCGCATGCTGACAGTGAAAGAGACTACCGATCCCAATTTATTATCGTGGATTACCGGACAAATTAAATTTGATGAAACTTCTTTAGGTGATGTGGCCGAAACACTGGAGCGTGTCTACGATGTAAATATTCAACTGGCAGACGAGCAGTTAGCCGGGCAAAAACTAACCGCCCGGTTTAGTGATAATTCGCTGGATTTTGTTCTTGATGTGGTATGTACTACCTTTAACATGGAGGCCCGACGTGAGGGTGAAACCATTTTTCTGTCAGCTGCATCCGGAAAATAAGTTTTTTCCTGTGTTTCTGATGAATGTTAGGACCAGCAAGTAATGAAACATCCGGAACCATATAGTAAGTTGAAAAAGGCAAGCTGCATCAGGCTAAAGTATGTAATTGCTTTTTTTGCATTTCTGTTTTTTTCTATTTCTGTTGATGGACAGAAGGATCTCTTTTCCAGGAAATACTCGTTTGCATACGACAGCATATCCATTTCTGCGTTTATGGATTCCTTGTCGGCCAGTTACAATATTTCTTTTTCTTACGATGCTTCTATAATCAATGGAGATAGCGTGATTACAGCAAAAGGGGATTCTGTTTTGCTGGATCACTGGCTCCGGAAAACCCTTGACAATGAAGAGCTGGAGATTCATCAGATGGATCAACAGATTATTATCTCGTCTGAGCCGGCCAGAATCGCTCCCCGTGCCATTCATATCGAAGGAATGGTGGTGGATTCTCTGAACAGAGACCCCATGGGGATGGTCAATATTGGGGTGGTTGGAAAAACCATCGGGACCGCCAGTAATCGGCAGGGCAAATTCAGTTTTTACCTGCCGCCATCTTATGCGGGCGAAAAGCTTGTCTTTTCAAGCCTTGGGTATCTCCGTGATTCATTGGTGATACCTTCATCTGACACTAGTGTGGTGATTGCTTTACCCGAAACTTCGGTGCAATTACCCGAAGTACTGGTGAAATTTGTTGATCCGGACAAAATAATGGAAGAAGTCGTGCGCCGAAAAAATGAGAACTATGCCGAAGACCCACTGATCCTTACTTCTTTTTTCAGGGAGACCATTCAGCAGGATGAAAAATATGTGGATGTATCGGAAGCGGTGATAGAGATCTTTAAGCCACCTTATCATCAGGAGTATGCATTGGAGCGGGTGCGTTTTGTAAAGGGGCGGAAAGGGAAGTTTGCCGGTGATATGGAGATGATTGATTTTAAGCTTCAGGGAGGTCCTTTTCTGTTCAGCCGCGTGGACATTGTGCGCCAGGGGGGATTTTTGCCGCAGGGGGACGAAAGTCCGGTATACCGGTACTTTTTCAAGCGGATGGACTACGATCATGGTCGCAAGGTTTTTGTAATAGGTTTTGAGCCTCACTATGACACAGGGCAGTTGCTTTACGAGGGAGAAATAATTGTTGATGAAGCTTCTTTTGCCATTGTTGGTGCCCGGTTCGAGATGACCAAAAAAACTATCCGAAAGAGTCGTGACTACCTGATTCGGCGCGATAGCCGTCGCTTCCGTACGCGTCCCTCTTTTGCCCGTTACCGGATCGATTACCGTCCGTGGAATGATAAGTGGATTTTGAACAGTGTTCGGGGAGAGGTGAATATGAAAGTGATTGATCGTAAAGAAAATATTCGTACCGTTTTCAATACCGTATCGGAATTACTGGTGACCGATTTGAGACCCGGAGAGCGAAAAGAATTCCGGTGGAAAGAGTCTTTCCGGTCAGATTATATCCTTTCTGATCAAATTGAATCCTACGACCGCGATTTTTGGTCAAGATACAACATCATTAGCCCTGAAGAGCCGGTAGAGAAAATTTTTGAAAGGGAGGGAGAGTGAACTGTTGCAGCGGTGGGAGCGAACGAAGCAGAAAGGGAATTAAAATGACAAGCAGGTAGATTCCATTGAACGATAACGGCGGATCAAAGTCCGCCGCACCTATGTTGTTGTTTTAAAACCGGATTTTCAAGCAGGTCACCTGCTGATTTATGCGCAATGCTGCTGCAGGTAATTAATGGTTGATCCCACAGACTGCAGGTATGTCATTTCTTCATTTTTAACGTTTACTTTGAAGCGTGTCTCGAGATAGAACAGGAAAAGAGCCTTATCCACTTCGTCCATAAACAAATCTTCGGTTAATGATGCTCTTTCATCAATTGCATTGCGGGGAATACCGGTCAACCTGAAAACCTTATACAGGTTTCTTCTTATTGCTTTTGCATTCATAAGGCAACTCTCTTTTTGATGGTTTAATAGTATGACAACCGAAAAAGAGTTTGCACGTATGGAATAGAACGATTTTTTTTTCAAATAGTCAGGGACATGTTTTTTTCTTCCATCATTTTTCTCATGTTGATGAGTGCATAACGCATGCGTCCCAGTGCTGTATTGATGCTAACATTGGTTTCTTCTGCAATTTCCTTGAACGAGAGACCGAAATAATGGCGCAACCGGATTACCTCCTTCTGCGATTCGGGCAAAAGCTCCACCAGGGAGGCCACTTCACTCAGGAGCTGGTCATAAACCATTTGATCCTCAATGGTATGATCGGAATATCGTGAGTTGTTAAACAAATCGTACGAATGTTGGTCATTGGAGACCATTTGTTGATTTTTTTGTTTGCGAAAATGGTCAATAATAAGGTTATGGGAAATGCGCATTACCCATGAGGTAAAACGTCCGTTTTCGGAGTATTTACCCGCTTTGAGCGAATGAATTACCTTTACAAACACGTCCTGAAAGATATCTTCAGCCAGGTCGCGTTGTCTGACCATTAGAAAAATGAAGGAATAGATGCGTTGGTGGTGGCGGTCGATTAATAAATCAATGCACCTTGTATCTCCTGAGATAAACTTTTTTACAAGCTCTTCATCAGACAGGATGTTCAGTTCTGTCATAAGTTCCAATATTTTATTGTTTGCTTGTAAAAATGTTCAATAGGCTATTACTTTTGAGCGTTATTTATTATCGATTTGTGGTCGAAATAACAAAAAAATACACAAATTTCCAAATGTTAAATTTTTTTGTTTATTTGTTTGATCTGTCTCTTTACCTCTTTTATGAGTTTATCCCTTAATTGGTTGTATTGTAATGAATCTTCTTTAAATGCTTTTTCAGTTTTTTGTGCCAGTTGGTAAAGAGAAGTGGCTTCCATGGTACCCACAATGCCCTTCAACGAATGCAGAATACGGGCGGTCTCTTCATCCTCATTGGTTTCGGAGACCTGAATCAGACGATCCTGGATTTTTGCATAATCGTGGCAAAAACCTTTGAGCAGACGACTGTAAAGATCTGAACGGCCTCCCATTCTCCTGATTCCTGCCTGAACATCGAGTCCTTCGATTTTTGGAAATTTGTATTCGCGCCCTTTTTCGGAGTGTTGCATGGCACTGTTTTCATCTTTGCTCTCTCCGAAAACAAGGCGATAAATGACTCTGAAAAGGTCGTCGGGATCGATTGGTTTGGCAACAAGGCCGGTCATTCCTGCCTGCAGGCACTGGTTTTCTACATCTCCCAGAGCTTCGGCGGTCATGGCCACCACCGGAACCTCATTCCAGCCTTCTATTCTTTTAATGCGTCTTGTGGCAGTATACCCGTTCATTCCGGGCATGTGAATATCCATAAGCACCAGATCGTAGGGGCAACTGCCTTCGTGCTCTTTGGCCAGATCCAGGGCTTCCTGACCGTGTACTGCCACATCTGTCTTGATATTGGCCATTGCCAGCAGTTCCGTGGTCAGCTGACGGTTGGTGTCATTATCTTCCACCATCAATAATTTCAGAGGTTTTTCCTTCAACAGGAAATCTTTGTAATTTTTCTTTTTCGATCCACTTTCAATATCTGAAAAGTCAATGCCTCCCATTGCATCCATCAAGGTATCGAAAAGAATACTGTAGTTGGCCGGTTTGTTCATCAAAACGAAGGGCAGCTGGTCTTTGGGCCATATTTTATTTAATTCTTCTTCTTTGAATGGCGAGGCCATAATAACCAGATGTTCGTAGCGGTCGTTCAACAGAACCAGATCATGGACTATTTCCTGGCTGTTCTGGTTGATTAACGGCCAGTCGATAAATAATAACCAAAGCGGCTGGGAAGGGCTGAAGCTTTCAAGTTTTGAACGCAATGATTTGTAGGCACAGGTTCGATGGACTTTAAACCCGAAATCGGTGAGCATACTTTTGAGTCCGATCGCGGTTTTTACATTCTGACACCCAATCATTGCTTCATCTCCTTCCACCTCAAATGCATGACGCATCTGATCTTTTTTCTGTATAAGCTGACGATCCATGAAAACGGTAAAATAGAAGGTACTTCCTTTGCCATAATCACTTTCTACCCATATTTCGCCCCCCATCATTTGAGTGATTCGTTTACATATTGCCAGTCCCAGACCAGATCCTCCATATTTACGGGAAGTAGAGACATCAGCCTGTGAGAATGCCTTGAAGAGGTTATTCTTTTGTTCTTCTTTCAGTCCAATTCCGGTATCTTCTACCGCAAAGAGCAATTCTGTTTTTTCACTTTCGGCCAGTTGCTGACTGATGCGAACATTCACATGTCCTTTGTCGGTAAATTTTACAGCATTGTTGACCAGATTTACCAGTACTTGTTCCAGGCGCAGGGGGTCACCTACCAAACTCAGCGGCACCTCCGGGTCAATGTCAAATACCAGTTCAAGGTTTTTTTCATTGGCTCTGAATAGCACCATATCTGCCAGGTTTTGGAGCACTTGTTCCAAATCAAAATCAATATATTCCAGTTCGAGTCTTCCGGCCTCTATTTTGGAAAAATCGAGAATGTCATTGATGATGCCTAAAAGAGATCGTGAAGAGGACTGGATGCGTTTCAGGTAGTCGTTCTGGCCCTGGAATCCTGATTTCTCCAATCCCAGGTGGGTCCAGCCAATGATGGCATTCAGCGGAGTTCTGATTTCATGACTCATACGGGCCAGAAAATCACTTTTGGCACGGGTTGCTGCTTCTGCTGCTTCTTTGGCTTTTTGCAATTCAATGCTGCTTTCATAGCGGGCAATCATCAGTCCCATGGTTACCGCAA
The DNA here is from genome assembly GCA_002411085.1 of Marinilabilia sp. UBA5340. Lineage (GTDB taxonomy): Bacteria > Bacteroidota > Bacteroidia > Bacteroidales > Marinilabiliaceae > Marinilabilia. The sequence continues at coordinate 7,846 of DHQK01000046.1, forward strand.
ACGCATTGAAAAGTGTTTTTTGAGACTCGTTCCAGTCGGCAGATTTCATTTCCATGCCAAAACCGATAAAGCCCCAGAAAATGTCGTGCACAAACACCGGAATAATCAATGCCGAAGTGGAACTGAGTTTGGCAAGGAAAGATTTCTCCCGTGGAGTGGCAGAGTGTACGTTAATTTCCAGATTTTTTTGGTCACTGAGGGCAAAGTACCACGAAGGATTGATTTTTTCGTAAGCCAGGCCTTCCAGGTCTTTACGCTGAACGGGTTCCAACGATGAGTGTTCCCACTCCACAAAATGTTTGAAAAGCAGTTGCCCGGGTTCATTTCTGTAGTTACGAAAGGCAAATGCCCGGTCTACGCCGGCACCATTGCCCAGTACGCGTAGTGCTTTTTGCAATGCGTCCCTGAAGTTGGAGCTGGCAATCAGTTCCTTGAGCGCTTCTGAAACCCCTTCCAGTAACCGGTCGCGCATCATTATTTCGTTTACAGCATTTTTTTGCGCCGTGATGTCGATGATAACACCCTGAAAGGTGACTTGTCCAGTCTGGCGGTCAACAACAGGCAGACCTTTTTCATAGACCCATTTTCGGTTCCCTACCAGATCGCGGATTCGGTATTCCATTTCAAAAGGGGATTTCTGGTCAAGGGCCTGGTCGAGCATTGATCTCACTTTTCCCCGGTCTTCTTTTTCGATGAACGGAATGATGGATTGTCCTTCCTGAATAAAGGCGTTGATACCCAGTCCGATTATATTCTCGACTCCTCCGCTGATAAAAAGCATGGTGCGTTTGAAATCCCCCTGGCAATGGTAAACAATACCGGGAACATTGGTTACAATATTCCGGTAATTTTCACGGCTTCGTTCCAGGTCGTGCAGGGCCTGGCGCAATTCGGTAATGTCGGTAGATACACCGCATACAGAGATCACTTCACCATTGCGGTCTTTAATGGGGAATTTGTTGGAAAGGAAAGTGCGTCTGCCTTTCGCTGACGGGAAAAACTCTTCCTTTTGAATTGATTTTTTCCTGATGAGCACTTCCTCATCATTCGTCTCAAAGGTTGATGCCTCCTCTTCGGGGAAGATGTCCTTGTCTGTCCGGCCAATAATTCTGTGAGCTTCCAGTCCCAGGGTTTCCTCCATGGGCTGATTAATCAGGGTGTAGCGTCCCTGTTTGTCTTTCACATAAATGAGAGCAGCACTGTTGTTGATAATGTCATTGAGCAATTGTCGGTTGGTCTGAAGTTGCCGGTTTGCCTGTTCTCTTATTTCTTCATCATGTTGTATACGGCGCAGGTAAATAATTGCCATCCATACGCCCACAATGATGGCCAGCGATATGAATACTGACAAAAGCACAAAACCAATAATAACCCAACGTTCCATGGCATGGTTTTGATAGTAATTGGCATTTTCCCCTGCCTGTTGGATACTTCGGGAACTTCGGTCCATGAGTTGCTGTACGCGATCAATCTCTTCCAGTTGATTCACAAGGTCTGCCATTTCTGTCTGGTACCCCGTAAGGCCTTTGCGTAATCTGTTAAGCGCCGGCCGGTAAGCAGAGCCCGGCCGAACCACCTCGTCAGGAGGGATGAGACTCTGAATCTGCCGAAAAACTGTGTCTACCAGAGATTTGGTGACAATTTTTTCGGGGTAGTTCCAGAGTTGTTTTTCAATTTCTTTGAGATGTAACAACTGGTACATCAGATCATTATACAAGTCGGGTTCCCTCGTGGTACTGGAGGTTTTGGAGGTTAATCTTTTGGGGAATGGTTCCCTTGCAGCAGCGAAAACTTCCTGAAAAAGAGAATCCATTTTATGTTCAGATCGAGCTCTGTTTTCTTTGAGGTTGATGACCAGCAGCCAGTAACGGTTGTAGTCGTCGAGCCAACTGTTGATAGCTGTCAGCTCCTGGCGACTATTAGGATTGATACGGCTTTCCCGGGCATTTTGGAGTAAAACTTCAATTTCGCGTGTCAGGCTATCCACCATGAAACTGGAGGTAGTATCGCTTTTTAGTGTCAGGTTTTCGGCCTGTATCCGGGAGATATATATTTGTTGAAGCAAAAGATCCACCTTCTCCGTACTTCGCACCCAGTCTTTGAGCCGGGCAATGCCAAGAAGGCTGGCACCTGCAACCAGCAGAAGAAGTATCAGGTTGAAGATGTAGCCGCCCAGCACTTTCTGGCTGATGGAACCATTTGATTTAAAAAGTTTTATTAGTTTTTGAAACATACCATGTTCTTTCGTGCTCCTTTGACCTTACAAAAATGAGAAAAAATCGCTAACAATCTATTTTTTTGAACTGTTATGACTTCAAAAGTTAAACAGTTTCTGCAAGAAAACGGCAATAACTGTATTTATATTTTATGGAATTGCAGCCTGAAGGGCTCATGTGTTTGCAGCTATTTGTAAAATATAGAATGTCGTTATTCATTGATGTTCTTGCATCATTGGATATGTGATGGATTATCCAAAAGGGAAATAATGCCGTGTAAATAATTTTTTGTTCAGGTGTGCGTTTATTCTTTAAAGCCCTTTTACCGGTTTAATCGCAATGTTCTATTTGGGATTCCCGGCAGGGCTCAATCAAATAGTTGCTTAATTTTTTTGCTTATGAAGAAATGCTCTACTATGGATTTGGATTTTATTATTTCAAAAGGTCTTTTTTTGCAGGATTTGTTATTGCGTCTTCCCGAGTCCCAGCTACAGGAAGTGTTAATTGCTCCGAGGAAGGAATTTGTGGAAAACCTGAAAGAACGTATTCGCATCCGCCTGGAGATGGAAAACTAATTTCTGAATATTTGATATACCAGGATGGAGTAGAATGGAGAAAAGACTGTTAGTCGTAAAGATCTTCATTACGTGCTGACTGTGTGTTCTTTACTCCATTTTTCTGTGCTTCAGTTTCTCAATAATCCTTTTCGGCATCCTCCTTCAGCATGTTTTTAGTAGACAAGAGGCCACAAGCTGCATAGATATCTTCTCCTCTTGAACGTCTGATGGTAGTGGTCAGCCCTTTTTTGTTCAGCTGATCGGCAAACCACCGGATATGCTCATCAGAGGATCCACGGAGCGGAGAACCGGGAATGGGGTGAAATCGTATGAGGTTGATACGGCAACGAATTCCGTTGAGCAATTTGGTTAGTCCTTTTACATGTGCAGCCGTGTCATTGACTCCTTCAAACATAATGTATTCGAAGGATATTCTGCGCTGACGACCAAAGTCATATTCGCGCAATGCATTGATTATTTCTTCGATGGGGTAGACCTGCTCAATGGGCATCAGTTTCTGCCGTTCTTCATTGAAGGGCGTATGCAGACTGATGGCCAGGTGGGCATTGCTTTCCTCTATAAAGCGTCGCATGGCAGGTTCTACGCCAATGGTGGAAACATTAATTCTGCGAGGACTCCAGCCCATCCCCCAGTCAGAGGTGAATATTTCAAGGCTTTTCAGAACATTTTCAATATTGTCCATGGGTTCTCCCATTCCCATGTAGACCACATTGGTGAGTTTATCACTCTCGGGGAGACTTAGTACCTGGTTGACAATTTCTCCGGCAGTGAGCTGTCCCTGAAATCCCTGTTTGCCTGTCATGCAAAAAAGACACCCCATTTTACACCCAATCTGAGAGGATATGCACAATGTATGTCTGTCGTCTTCCGGGATATAAGCAGATTCAATAAATAACCCTTTGTGTGCAGGGTAGAGGTACTTTTTTGTGCCATCTACTGATGCCTGTACTTTGGAGGGAAGGATCCGTCCTATCTGGTATTTCTCTTTCAGCCTGTTGCGTGCCTCTTTGGAGAGGTTGGTCATCTCATCAATGTCTTCAGCTTTTTTCTGATAAAGCCATTGAGCCATTTGTTTGGCGGTGAATCCGGGCAGTCCGTTTTCCGATGCAATGGTCTTTAGCTCCTTTAATGTTTTTCCAAAAAGCGCTTCCATGGTAATGTTTTGTTATTGATGGCACAAAGGTAACGATAAAAAGCAGAAAAGAGCTGTCTCCTGAAATTCCGGGAGGCAGCTCTTTGTTTCGTGTATCACTGGCTGATTGCTATTTTACAAAGGTATCCAGACCAATGTAACCCTCCAGTGATTTCAAATAATCAGCCGATTTAAACTGCTTGATGTTTTCTTCGGCCAGTTTGATGTTCGATTTAATTCTTGCTTCAACCTCCGGATCCAGGTTAGACCACTTGTTGAGGTAATCCGTCAGGTATTGCAGGTGCCTTTGCCACAAATTGATATCTCCAAGTTGCTTGTTTGTTAGTCTTTCGTGATACCAATCGCTGGCCAGCATGTTTTCCAGAGTAAACATTTCCCTGATTTCGGGATCCTCAATGCTTTTGCCGTTGTAGTCGCCGTAGGCCATAACATGAAGAATGGCTTTCAGCGGAGGGATTGCTCCTTCCACGCTTCCATCTTTGAAGTAGCTTTCGGCAACACGCTGCTGAGCCTCAACGATGTTGTTAATTCCGTCCACGAAGACCTCCAGGTCCTGAGTTTCTGGTTTCAGAATTTCACCGTTGAAGACGGCATCCGGATTTTCAAATACACGCCCAAGGAAGGTGCGGGCAAATTTGGCATTGATTCGGTATCCAAGGCGAGAGGCCAGTACTGTTTTTCCGTTGTGCTCAAAGTCTTCCAGCTTTTCCAGATAGTTGTGATCTTTCAGGAATTTTGGCTCTGCCTCTTCCGGCTTCAATCGGCTCCAGATTTCAGGAACCAGCAAACTGATGTCGTGGTCTACCCGATAGTTGGGGCCGATGTGACCTGCTGCGGTAGTAAAGCCTGCATATTGTGTCAGGATGAAAGAAACCAATGCATTGTTCAGATCCGTCACCGGACTCAAAGCATTAAAAGGTCCTTTGGTGAGGGCTCCTTCCGATCCTGCTCCCGTTGTGGAAGGGGATTTTCCGGTAAGGCTGCAGACAAAGTCCATGAATAATTCCGGTAGATCCTGATAATGGATGGGGTTGTAGACCGCCAGGGGACGGATGCCCGGTTGCGGGGGATTATTTCTGCGACCTCCAAGTACTGCATTTACAGGTGTCAGAACCGGTTGGCCGGCAGGAACTTTACGGAAAAGACGTGTTCCCATTTCTGCAATGTAATTCTCCCGGTGCTTTATGAGGCCCGGACGGTTTTGCAGGTAACGTACATTGGCCGATGGTTTGCCTTCAAAAATCCGCGGATGAGAGGAAGAGACAAAATAGGTGCTGTCTTTTTTCTTCACCACCTCTTTGATAAGGTTTTTCATCGGATCGGTGTATTTGTCAAATTCAATGGCATCATCCATAATCTCGCGGCCATCCTCGATGGTCAGTGGCTCGAAATTCGAGATGAAAGCATTGGGGGTGGACAGATCGGCCTCGGCCTGTTTATCGTATCCCCGGTGAATTGCTTCATCGGGACGCTGGAAGAACCGGAATTCACAGTTGGTGACAAACTTGGCAGACGGATGGGTGAAATCAGGGGCCAGATGATTTAAGCGGGAAGTTGGAATAACCGTTGATGCGGTGATGTCGTCCTCCATCTGTAACTTGTCTGAAGCGATGTAATCCTGGCGCAACTTAAAGGTTCTCCAGGCACCTTCGTTGGTCAATCCTACACGCAGATAGCTGGCCACCAGCTTCCGGTTTTTGAATTTCAGCTCATTGCCGTGTTTGCCATCAATAATGTCGACGGTAAAGTATTTTTTCCAGTCGTTGCCCCATTCGGCACGATAAAAGCGTTTGACAATGTATACCAATCCTTTGATGTGGTGTGGAATGGTTTCCAGCCATTCGTTGTATGTTTTGGTGTAGCGATTGGGGGCCGGAGTAAGCAGTTTTATGACTGACCCCAAAGATCGCGAGGGGCTGAGTATGGGACGATTTTTATCTGTTTTGATGTGTGGAAGATAGATATCGGAATAATCTTTATTGATGATCTCTTCCACCATTTTGAAATCCTTTTCATAATCAGCAGTGAAGAAAGGCCCGTATATGATGGCATCTTCAATAGATTTGGAAATTTCCGATTTTCCGCCACCCGAAACAGTACATGGTTTATGGCAGAAAGTTCCTTCGGCAATGGATCCGATCAGACGCCATGAGGGCACGTAAGGGTTTTTGTTCATTCTCACCTTATAGCCGGCAGGCAACATGTAGGTGAATTTTGGATTCAACCTGAGGGATTGTTCCTGTCCGTCTTTTGTCCAGACTACTTTCTGATCCATCAGATTAAAGGCAGCATCTTCGGGCACATAAATGATGTCTCTGTATTTTTTGTCGATGGCATATCCCTGAGGTTGTGCTTCCATCAGGTCGCCATACATGGAAATCATTTCTGTGAAGGAAAGATTATTTTCTTCAAATTGTTTTCGGTCAGAAAATTCATCTCCCAGGTTGTATGTGGGGAAAGCAACGGCACCACCGGCATGCTCTTCTTCAACGTTTCCAAGCAGGTTGGCAGCATATCCAATTTGGGTTTTTACTTCCTTCTTGGAGTATCCGTAATAATTGTCAGCAATGAGGGTGACGATCACTCCTTCAGAAGTGCGCGCCGTGATTTTAAAGGCTCCTCCGTCGTTGTAGAGTTCATCTTCTTTCTCCCAGCACATGCCATCGTGTTTCTGCCTGTCAGTGGCTTCACTGATGTGCGGCAAGCCGACCTCCTTCTTGGTGAGATTGATGAGGTGAGGAGCTAGTATTACGCAACCGGTATGTCCGGTCCACCCTTCGATATCAAGAGCTGCGTCGTTCTCCGGCAGATAGGGATCTCCGGCATTTCCGAAAATTGATTCCACAAAGTCCAGATTACTCACCAGATTACCGGGTGCAAAGAAACGAATCTCCATTCTTTTTTCTTTGCAGTTGGTGTTTACGCAGGGTTCCACTACCGGGCGCAGTAACAAGGAAACAAAAGAAGCAGCTTTCTCTTCCTGGGTTGAAGTAAAAGGGATCTCCAACAAATCACCAGGAACTGCCTGAATGGCTTTTTCAAACAGGTGGGCAAAAGTCTTTTTGGGAACTGCTTTTTTATCATGAGGAATGGGGAGTCCCCCTTCTGCCACATGAAAAACCCCTTTAGTGGTTCGTCTGTCATGTTTGGGGTTGTTGAGAATCCCCTGCTTTAGACGGTAGGAGTGAATAATGTCGTTTTCAAATTTATCAGCATCAGGCGGAAGCGACAGCGAACGGGCAATGCCATGATGATCTGCAATAAAGGTTTCGGAGGGCAACCTCAGGTTTATATCTTCTTTAAAGTCGGCCAGGTAGTTGTCCAGAAAATTCTGGATACGTTGATCAGCCGGACAAAGATAGGAGGTCAGCAGTCTGTTTTTCTCCTTGTAGTTTTTAATCAAGTCGTTGGCCAGTTCCAGCAGGCCCATTCTTGAAGTAGACTTAAAATAGGGCTGTCCCATAGCGGCCAGCTTGAGGTTGATGTACTCAATGACTCTCTTGGGTTTAGGGATTTCATTGGTACCATCCTCTTTAAAACCAAATGATTTCTTTAGGTCCATGTTAGTTGTATTTATTTTTTAATTCTATACGTAGTGCCGAAGAGTCAATGTAACGCAATAATAAAAAAAATTCAATAGTTGCAGGAATGTATCTTCTGATTCTTCAGTTAAAACTCAGGAATATTTCAGTTCACTGCCTTTTTGTAGCGTGACGACTTGCGTCAATAGGGTTTTGTTGCTGGCTAACCCAAATGCTGACAGGTGTTTATTTGTGCTGTTTTGTTTTCAACTATTGCCTGGCCTGTTTTAACAAAAAATGATGCATAAAGTGTTAATCAGGCTAAAAGTAGATTTCTGCAACTACATTTTCATAGGGTACGCCTTTGCTGACTAATATATCACGCACTTCGACTACCATATTGGCATTACCACAAAGGTAATATTTTATATTGTTTGGTAAATTTTTTTGCGCGTTAAGCCAATTTGTTAATCTTCCTGCATGAATGCCCGGAGCAGTAGATTGGGTGGCAAACCTGCTGTAGTTATCCCCCAGTTGTTCCCGGAAATACGTTGAAAACCAGAATTCTTCGGACTTTCTTGCTCCATGTATTAAGTATTTGTTTGTTCCCAATCCTGATTCTGTCATGCTGATAAACGGGGCCACGCCGGTTCCGGTTGCAATCCACCAGGCGGGATCCTGGGTGCCCAGAAAACGACCAAAGGGAGCTGACATTAATAACTCATCGCCCGGTTTTCGGGTGGATAGCCTTGGGGTTAGCAGCCCTTTGGGATTGACATCAAACAGGATTCTGATATATGAAAAGAAATTTGACTTCA